>PWQF01000190.1 GCA_003556865.1 Elusimicrobiota bacterium
CCACCTTCTGTATTAACTCATCCCTGAAATCATCTTTAATCTTTTTACCCGTAGAATCTAAAACATCCTCGTCGTGCTGGGTGGCAACAACCACGGTATCGGCATAAACGGGTTTCCCGTTTTCATATACCATTGTAACCTGGGATTTGCCGTCAGGGCGCAGATGCTTTATCTCATCCTTCTTGCGCACCCGGGCCAGCCTCATTGAAATTTTGTGGGCCAGCATCACGGGAAGGGGCATAAGCTCCTCAGTCTCATTGCAGGCATAACCAACCATAAGACCCTGGTCTCCCGCACCTCCCGAATCAACTCCCTGGGCAATATCCGGTGACTGCTCGTTAAGAGCATTAAGAAGACAAAGAGACTTATATTCAAACCCCAGCCCCGGATCCGTATATCCTATATCTTTTACCACACTCCTTACCAGGCCCGGAAATTCCACATATGTATCGGTTGTTATTTCACCCCCTATAAGCACCAGGCCCACGCTGACATAAGTTTCACAGGCTACCCTGCTGCCCCTCCTGTCCCCTTCCTTTAACCTGTATGGATTAAGACCCTCGGCAAGGTCATATTTTAAAATCTCATCCAGTATGGCATCGGATATCTGGTCGCTCACCTTATCCGGGTGACCTTCTGTCACCGATTCTGAAGTAAATACATATTTCTTGTCTCTCATAACTTAATTTCTCCTTTCTATTTTTTACTTATTTTTCCCGTTACAAAGCGGCAGGCCTTTGCCCCCTCATCTATAAGTTCAGAAACTTTCTCACTATTTTCAGCTTCCGCATATATCCTTATAACCGGTTCGGTACCCGAAGGCCTTAAAAGAAGCCACCTGTCATTTTCAAATGTAATTCTTAACCCGTCAATATCCAGCATTTTCTTAACCTTAAAGGGAAGCAGGCCGGAGCTGATTTCATCTTTAAGTCTGCCGACAAATAAATTAACATCCATTCCGGGCATCGCATCTATATCTTTTCTAAGATAAACGCTATTCCCGTATTTTTCCCTTAAATTATCCCATAAGACCCCGATTTTTTTATTTTTTCTTGAAGAAAGTTCCAGCAGCCGGGCAGCGGTATAAAGGGCATCCCTTTCCGGAAGATAATCACCGAAGCCTATTCCTCCGCTCTCCTCGCCTGCCACCAGGACATCCCCTTTTATAAGATGGGGGCATATATTCTTAAAGCCTATAGGCACTGTCTTTAACTTTGCCCCGTAACAGTCTGCTATTCTTGAGACAAGATAGGTGCCGGCCACGGTTAAGACTATTCTACCCTTTTTTCCCCTGCTGAGAAGGTCATGGGCTAAAAGGGAAAGTATAGCCTGCGGGGATATATACCTTGCCCTCTCATCAACTACAGCTATTCTGTCCCCGTCCCCGTCAAAAGCAAACCCTATGTCAGCCTTATTTTTTTTAACCGCTTCTGATAGAAAATTTAAATTGGACGGGATGGGCTCAGGGCTGCGTCCCCCGAAAAGAGGGTCCCTGTAGTTATGAAGAGAGATATGCCTGTATCCCTTATCACTTAAAATACCTTCAAAGCAGGGGGCCGCGCTGCCGTACATAAAATCAGAGGCAGCCAGGGAGTCGCCTTCAGGAAGAATTTTTTTTATCCGGTCGGTATAAGGCTTTGTCCAGTTATTTTTCTTACCCCCGAAACTGAAATCCCCCTTAAGGGGAGGGGTTTTTTCCAGGCCCCGGGTAATTTCATTACAGGTTTGGGGAGATGCAGACCCCCCGTATTTTTCCTTTATTTTATAACCGTTATATTCAGGTGCATTATGGCTTGCGGTTATAACTGCCCCCAGTGCGGCACCTGTATTTTTAACCCTGTAGGAAACGCAGGGAGTGGGAACAGGATATAAGGACAAATCCACTTTCACCCCTTCCTGCTCTATTACCCCGGCCGCAAAATCGGCATACACCTCCGAAAGAAACCTGTTATCATAACCTATGCACACCCCCCCCCCTCTTTTCTTTGCCCAGGCCGCACTCCTCCGGGCAACTACGGCCAGATTGGCAAAAGTAAACTCCTCCCCTATAATACCTCTCCAACCGTCAGTCCCGAACTTGATAACCCCGCCCATTAACTATCCCCTTCCGAAATACTCTTTCTAAACCAGCCCACCGTCTCCTTAAGCCCCTCTCTTAAACTCTTTTCAGGTTCCCATCCCAGCTCCCGCCCTGCTTTCCGGGCATCCATACGGCTGGCCTGGAGCTCACCCCTCCGGGCAGGACTGAATAATGGCTCTTCATTGTAGGCAGTCAGCTCTTTTATAATACCGAAAAGGGTATTTACGCTTACTGAAACCCCCGTCCCTATATTGTAAACCCCTCCCCCTTTTTTATAGGCCCTCATAAAGGCATCGGCAACATCGCTGACATATACATAATCTCTCAGCTGGTTACCGTCACCGAAAATTTCAACCTTTCTCCCCTTAAGCATTAGACCGGAAAAGATTGCCACCACTCCGGCCTCCCCCCTATGGTCCTGGCGGGGGCCGTAAACATTGGCCAGCCTTAAAGCCGAGGTTCTGAGACCGTGATTATGCCTGTAAGTCTCCATATAGTATTCAAAGGCAAGCTTGGAGGCACCGTAGGGGCTCCGGGGGCCCGGGAAAATATCTTCAGAGGGCTTATCTTCCGGGCATTCTCCATACATAACCCCTCCCGAAGAGGCAAAAATAAAGTTCTCAACACCGGAAAGGCTGCAGTTTTTAAGAAGGTTGATTCCTCCCATGATATTGATATCGGCATCGTATAAAGGGTCCTCCACCGATTTCCTCACATCCATCTGGGCTGCAAGATGAAAGACTGAACTATAATTTTCCTCTTTAAAAATCTTATCCAGCCCCTTATCCCTTATATCCATTTTAATAAACCGGGCCCGGGTATTAAGGTTCTCTTTTTTTCCCGTAGAAAGGTTATCAACCACAGTTACCTCTTTACCGTTGCGGATAAGAAGGTCCACAAGATGAGAGCCTATAAACCCGGCTCCGCCGGTAACCAGTATTTTCTCTTTTATCTTTTTCATCTTAAGTTTCACTCTTTTCAGGAAAACTCATTTTTTTTATCCTTACCTAAATACCAGGCCAGTTCTCTTATTTAATTAATCTGAAAACTGATCCCTGTAATAGGAGAGGGTCAATTCCATCCCTTTCTCAAAACTTACTTCCGGTTCGTACCCCAATATTTTTTTTGCTTTTGAAATATCAGCCTGGGTATGCTCAACATCACCTTTCCTCCTGGAAAGATGCTTCATAACAGAAGAAGAACCGGTATAACCGATTGCCTTCTCAGCTATATCAAGCACGCTGTACCTGTTGCCGCAGGCGATATTGAATGACTCCCCGCTGACACCCTCCGCCTCAGCAGCGAGAAGATTGCCCAACGCAACATTTTTCACAAAAGTAAAATCCCTGGACTGTTTACCATCACCGTGGACGGTTAAAGGTTTACCCTCAAGTGCCTGCTTCGCAAATATGGGCACAACAGCAGCGTACTTGGACTCCGGACTCTGTCTCGGGCCAAAGACATTGAAGTATCGTAAACTTAACGCCTCGATGTTGTAAACGCGCGCATAAGCGCGAATATACGCCTCGCAAGATACCTTGCCCGCCGCATACGGGCTCTCGGGCCGAACCGGCATCGACTCGACCTTCGGCAGCATGTCATGATTGCCATAAGCACTGGATGATGCGGCAAACACTATACGTTTTACACCATGCTCACGCATCGCTTCAAGCACATTCAGTGTACCGTTAACAATGACATCGTGCGTCGTCACGGGGTCCTCTACGCTGCTCGGCACGAAACCAATTGCCGCATGGTGGCTCACCGCGTCCACCCCGCGCACAGCGTCCCGAACGGCCTGCTTATTGCGCAGATCGCCCTTAATTATGTCGATATCTCCCTTTATATCCGTCAGATTATCGTGTCGGCCGGCAGAAAAGTTGTCGAAGACAACCACGTCATGGCCGCGTTCGAGAAAA
>PWQF01000172.1 GCA_003556865.1 Elusimicrobiota bacterium
ATAGTAGCGGTCGATCTTTATTATCCCCGTCATCCTGTTTACGGTAAGCTGCACAAAATGGGCCGCATACGGTATGGGGGACTGCTGGGTGGTAAAGGCCCCGCTGGTTATAAGCTGACCCCGGCCCGAACCGGACTGGGTCTTAGCGGCCAGCTCCTTATAGCTAATACTCTTGCGGCCGGCCTTAACCTTTCCGTCTTTTAAGGTCACTTCACTCTTTTTAACCTTAAATATTTCCGCGGCAGCGGTTTCAATAAGTTTCTTCATATTATTAGCAGCACGGTAGGCGGCGTTTCCCGTAAAAAAAGTACCGCTGGAAGCATATGATCCCTTGTCAAAAGGGGCGGTATCCGTATCCGCTGAGGTAACTGCAATCTTATCCTGGGTTACCCCCAGCTCTTCCGCCGCTATTTTAGCTGCTACCGTATCCTCACCGGTCCCCAGGTCAGCCCCCCCTATATATAGCATAAAGGTGCCGTCAGAAATCATCTTTACCATTGCATTGGCCGCATCTATTCCGGGTATCCCCGAACCCTGCATCATTACCGCCATCCCCTTTGCCTGCACCAGGTCGCTGCCGGAGGGAAATTTTTTATTCTTCCATTTAAAATACTCTGCCCGCCCCTTCTCGATGCATTCCCCCAGCCCGCAGCTGGAGACCTTCTGGGCTATCCCCTCGGTTACTTCCCCCAGCTGCTTTAAAATATCCAGCCTGTATCCTTTTTTAATAAGGTTTTTAGATATGAAATCCTCAAAGCTTATGCCCAGTCCCCCGGCCAGCTGGGCCAGGGCCACGTGGACGGCAAAGTTTGTCTGGGGCACTCCGTAACCCTGGTAGGCGCCGCTGACTATGTTGTTTGTATAATAAGATTTGACATCATAGGCCATATTGTCACAGCTGAACATGGGAAGCGTCTTTGAGCAGCCGTTCATGGGAACGGTAAGGCAGTGAGGTCCGTAGGCCCCGGTATCGGCAACGGTATCTATTTTTATGGCCTTAAGATTCCCCTTTTTATCTGCCCCCGCCTTAACCTTAATATGCAGGGTGGGTCTGGTGCGGATTAAAAACTCCTCTTTCCGGCTTAGGCGCAGGTATACCGGCTTACCGGACATAAAAGCCACCGTGCCCACTATATCTTCGACCCCGCAGTCCTGCTTGGCCCCGTACCCCCCCCTGACCTTCTCCTTTATTACCCTGACCCTGTTCTCGTCAAGGCCCAGTATCCCTGAAACGATTCTTCTTACGTGGTAAGGGGTCTGCACCGAGGAATGAATAATAAGCCGTCCGTTTTTCATATAGGCATAGGCCGTATGGGGCTCCATGGGGGTATGCTGCACCTTGGGGGTTATACAGGTCTCTTCAACCACAAGGTCTGACTCCCGGAACCCTTTCTCCATATCCCCTATCCCCCCCCTGTTGCTGCAGACCAGGTTTTTGGAAGGGTCTCCCCCGGTATAAAGGGGGTCCAGGTCCGTATCCCGGTCATGTATAACCGGCGCTCCCGGGCGGCGGGCTTCTTCTATGGTAAATACAGGTTCCAGAACTTTGTATTTTACACTTATTTTTTTAGCCGCTGCACGGGCCTGCTCCAGCGTGCGGGCCAAAACCGCGGCCACCCTGTCCCCCTTTACCCTCATCTTTTCTCCTATAACCTGCCGGTCATAGGGAGATGGTTCGGGATAACTCTGGCCTGCCTGCGTATAAAAGTTTTTAGGGGAATTCTTATGGGTAAGAATGAACTCCACCCCCGGCATCTTTTCTGCTTCGGATACATCTATGGAAACTATCTTTGCGTGAGGGTGAGGACTTCTGAGTATGTACAGGTGACAGGCGTCAGGGTGCACGTAATCTTCCACATAACAGGCCTCCGCCCTGACCTGCTGGAGTGCATCTATTTTATCTGTTATTTTCCCCACCACCCTGTACTCCTTTTTAAATTCAGGAGTAAGGTCGGAAGGGGATTTTCCCTTTAAGATTTCAAAAACATTAAAAAATTTGGCATACCCGGTGCACCGGCAGGCCACACCGCTGAAAGCTTCTTTAATCTGCTCCCGGCCCGGAGAAGGATTCCTGTCGTACAGCAGTTTGGCAGCAAGTATCTGGGCCGGGGTGCAGTATCCGCACTGCACCGTCCCTGCCTTTATAAAAGCCTCCTGCAGGCGGCTCAGCTCGGGTCCCGGACAAAGGCCTTCAACCGTAACCACCTCCCTCCCTTCCAGCTGGGGGGCAATTAAAAGGCAGGAGTTTACCAGCCGGCCGTCCAGTATTATAGAGCAGTTGCCGCATTTGCCTTCCTCGTCACAGCCCTTTCTTACCGACTTTATATGGAGCCTCTTTAAGAGCGGCTGAACCTTTTCGCCGGCGGCAGCCTCTATGCTTACCGGCTTTGAGTTCAGGGTAAAATTAATTTTCATGACAGCTCCTTCCTTATATCCTTAACAATGCTTTTTATATGGCTTTTAATAAAGCGCCTTTTAACCCTGGCGCTAACCTTTACATTTCCCCTGGGGGAAATATTATTCTGTACCGCCCTGTCTAATTCTTCCCAGTCCAGTTTTCCCGGGCTTGCGGAGTTAAGGTACTCCTCCGCCTCTTTAATTGTATCCGTTCCTCCGGACACCCCGCTCAGGACAAAAACCGCATCCTCTATCCTGCTTCTTTTCACCCTTACTCCCGCAGCAGTTATAACTGAGGGAAAATCCATGGAAGAGATCTTATCCTGTTTAAGATAAATTTTACGGTTTAAATCTTTTATCTTTATAAAACATAATATGCCTTTTTTATCTTTCAGCCAGTTAGAGAGCATAATCTCTCTTTTTTTGCCGTTCATATAATAAACCGCTTTTGAATTATAGGCCATAAAAGCGGGCAGCAGGTTGGAAACAAAAAAGCCGGCGGCAACCGCCCCCCCCGCTGTAGCCATGTTCTTTATATTCAGGCTGGTAAACATTGAAACCGCTTTCTTTATTCCTTCCGGCACCGCCGGGCCGGAGGCAAGACTGCTTATAGGGGTGAGGGCCCCTATGCTTAAACCGGATCCCTCTTTTTTTATTCCGTACAGGGGCAGTTTTTTAAGGTCTATGAGTTCCGAAGCTGCAGGGGGGCCCATCCAGTTCAGCATGGTGCCCCCGGCCAGGTAGCGCGAATTTTTTCTTTTTAATTTTACTTTTTCCGCATCCTTAAAGCTTTCAGGGGCAGTATATCTCATAAAATTATTCTCCTTTCTGATTTACGGATAATTTATTTATTTTTTGATAAGGGGCTGACAAAAAAATTTCAGTTAAAATAATTTTTGGTCTCACTTAATTTTTATCGCTTCAAATAATATTAAAACCCTATAATTAAGAACCTCTTCCTTATATATTTAGAATAATTAAATAGGTTTCCGGTTTCAAGCCCGGGCCCCTGAAATTTCTATTCCCCTTCTTTTAAATTCTCTTTTGTCTCAATATAAATCTTCTGGGTCATCTGGCCGGAAATACTGCAGACCGCCCTCACCTCAATTTCATCTCCCTCCTCCAGCAGCAGGTAATATGCAGCTTTCTGCTTTTCCCTGTTCAGCTGTGAATTGAAGTTTTGCACCACAGCCGCCTCTCCTTCTAAGTAAAGGGTTAGCTCTTTAACGTAGTGGGAAGAGGGGTTTCCTACGGCATGCCTGATTTCAACCGTCAGCATTGAAGTTTCCGGGTCAAAACTTATTTCAATATCCCCGGGGGGGTGACCTGTTAAAATCCCGGGCATAAAGAAAAGCATAGCTAAAAATATGACCTTTTTCATAATTTTTCTCCTTTAATATTTTTAAACAGCCTCTTCAGAAGTCTTAAACCGGACCACCTTCTCCGCAAACATCAGGTAAACCAGTGTAACAAAGGTGAGAACCGTGCCGGGCAGCGCACCCTCCGGCCCCAGCAGGGCAAGGCCGGCCGTGGCCCCGAAAATGGAATTTTTAATTGTCCCCACCAGAAGAATGCTTTTCTTTGTATCAT
>PWQF01000037.1 GCA_003556865.1 Elusimicrobiota bacterium
AAGAAAATAAATGCTTTTTTTCCCGGCCGGAAGAAAAAATATAAGCCAGGAGCAGGGGGATATAGAGGTAGGTAAGGGTTCTCCTCCCTGGATGACCACTTACGGGGACCTGGTCACCCAGCTTTTAATATTTTTTGTAATGATGTTTGCCCTTGCCGCCACCCTTAACGAACTTCAGCTCATAAGCATTAAAAGGCGGCTGGAAGATTATTCTTACCAAAACAATCTGGAGCATCTTATATCCCTGGAGATTAAGGAAAAAGGGCTTGTAATAAGCCTTAGTGAAAAAATGATGTTTGATTCCGGGGCGGCTGATATATACGAGGATGCCAAAAGCATACTGGCCGCCATAGCGGTGGAGATAATGGATGTGCCTAACCCGGTGCGGGTTGAGGGTCATACCGACAGCATACCCATAAGCACCGACAGGTTTCCTTCCAACTGGGAGCTTTCAACTGCCCGGGCTACAAACGTTGCCAGGTTTTTAATAGAAAATCTTGAGTTTCCTCCGGACCGGATAGCTGCGGGGGGATACAGTAAATATCATCCCGCGGTAAAAACCGAAGCGGAGGATAAGATATTTGATTACAAGATGCAGCTGAGAGAAATACCCCAAAAATATTCTGCCCAGCTGAGGAGAGCTTCAACTCCCCAGGAGGAAGATCTGGTAATGCTCAAGGTAAGGGAAGAGCAGATTCAGCTTCAGAGGGAAATGCAGGATGTAATAATGGATCATATAGAAAAGGCAAACCTTACCGAGGAGCAGAGATCCCTTAACAGAAGGGTTGATATAATAGTGGAGAGAATAAGTTCAACTGTTGAAAGAAGGGAAAGCGAGATTTTGCCCGGGGAAATAGAAAACTGAATTTAAATTTAGAAATAAGAGTTAAGGTTGCAGAAATAAAAAAAATATGATATAAGGAAAATGTGATGAAAACAAAAGAACAAGTAATAAGCATAAACTGGTGGTGGTCCGTGTAGGAGGCGTACCCGTATATGCTTAATTATAACGGCGCGCCTTCCGGCGGCCGTTTTTTTTTATTTAAGGGGCCGCTTTTAGCGGCCTTTTTTTATATTAATCAAAATTAAACGGCGGATTTTAAAGGTTCTTCTTTTATAAGGTGAAACTTCTGCTGAATCCGGTTAAAGGATAAGTTAAAATGAAAAAAACAATTACTGCTGTAAGAGAAAAATTTGTGGCTGATTTTATAACCCCTGTTACCGCTTACCTTCTTAGCGGCAAAGGTGAATATTCTTTTCTTCTGGAATCAGCTGAAAAGGGTCGGGCCGGCCGTTTTTCCTTTATAGGCTTTTACCCACGCAGGGTATATATATTATTTGCCGGCGGGGTGAAAGTAATGGAGAGAGGGGAAGAGGGGGAGCTTAGCGAAAAAAAAATAATAAAAACAGATGATCCCCTGACTCTTCTGCAGAAGGTCCAGGATAGTTACAGGCTAAAGGATAACGGGGACCTTCCGCCGTTTTGCGGGGGGCTGGTGGGATATGCCGGATATGAACTGATCCGCAGCTTTGAAAACATTTCTTTTAAAAAAAGAGATAAAGACCGGTTCCCCCCCGGGGTTTTTATGTTTATTGACGAAATTATTTCTTTTGACCATCTTTATAATACAGCTGAAATAATAAAAATTACTGAAAAAGGGAAAGAAAAAGAGGCCTTCAAAAGAATTAAGGTTATAAAAAAAATTATTAAAAAGCCCTTAAAAATAGAGGAGTTGAAATTCTGCAAAGAAAAAGAACCGCCTTATATATCTGATTTCTCAAAAGAGGAGTTTGAAAACGGGGTTAAAAATATAAAAAGGGATATAGTAAAAGGAGAAATCATACAGGCCGTTTTATCCCGGCAGCTTGAAGCGCCTGCCCCCGAAAAAATTTTTAACTGCTACCGTGCTTTAAGGGCTATAAATCCTTCGCCCTATATGTTTTATCTTAAGCTTAAGGATATAATACTATGCGGTTCTTCGCCCGAGGTAATGGTGAAAACCTCGGGAAAGAAAGCGCTGCTCCGGCCCATAGCGGGAACCAGGCCCAGGAGCGCCTGCTTTAGCAGGGAAAAAGAGCTTAGAAAAGAGCTCCTGAAAGATCCCAAGGAAATTGCTGAACATATTATGCTTGTGGACCTGGGCAGAAACGACCTGTCCCGGGTATGCGCAAGAGGCAGCGTTAAGGTAAAAAAGCTTATGGCGGTAGAAAAATATTCCCATGTTATGCATATGGTTACGGATATCCGGGGAGACCTTAAAAGAGGTGTGGGCAATACCGAAGTCTTTAAGGCCTGTTTCCCGGCCGGCACGGTCAGCGGCGCCCCTAAGATAAGGGCAATGGAAATAATAGACCGCGAGGAAAAGAGTTCCCGGGGGCCTTATGCCGGTGCCGTAGGATATTTCTCCTTTACCGGGGATATGGATACCTGTATTGCCATAAGAACTATGGTAATAAAAGATAAAAAGGTTTTTATAAGGGCTGGAGCGGGTATAGTTGCCGATTCCTGCCCACAAAAAGAGTTTAGTGAAACAATGAATAAGTCAGGGGCCCTTCTTCAGGCCCTTCATATGGCAGAGGGGAAATAAAGGAGAGAGGAATAATGATTAAAGAGTGCATAAGAGAACTTATAAAGGGAAATGACCTGGACAGAAATAGCGTGGGCGGGGCCGTAAAGGAAATTATGGAAGGGAAGGCTGGAGCCGCTTCAACCGGAGCTTTTCTGGCCCTTTTAAGCGCTAAAGGTGAAACAGTGGATGAGATAAGCGCCGCGGCTATGGTGATGAGGGATAAAGCGGAAAATATATCTGCGGAAGGAGAGCTTTTTGATACCTGCTCCACGGGGGGCACCGGAATAAACCATTTTAATATTTCCACCGCTGCTGCTTTTGTTATCTCCGGCTGCGGGGTGAAAGTGGCTAAACACGGAAACAGGGCACTCAGCGGCCGGTGCGGTTCTGCCGACGTTCTGGAAAACCTGGGAGTGGATATACAGATGCCCCCGGAAAAAGTTGCAGCCTGCATCAGGGAAAATGGAATAGGGTTTCTTTTTGCCCCTCTTTTTCACCGGGCTATGAAAAATGCTGCCGGGCCCCGGAAAGAGCTGGGGATACGGACCGTCTTTAACATACTGGGCCCCCTTACTAACCCTGCCGGTGTGCAAAGGCAGCTCCTGGGTGTTTTTAATAGAGATCTTATAAAAGTTATGGCCGGGGTTTTATCTCAGCTTGGGGTTAAAAGGGCTATGGTTGTTCACGGAAGCGGGGGTCTGGATGAGATATCGCTCTCCGGTCCCAGTTTCGTGGCCGAACTTAAGGAGGGAGAAATAAGTGAGTATGAAATAGAGCCTTCCGACCTGGGTCTGCCTTACAGGGATATAAGTGAGCTCAGGGGAAGCGGCGCAGGCGGAAATGCCGCCCGTATGAAGAAGCTTTTTAAGGGAGAGAAAGGCGCTGTTAGAGATGCGGTGCTTGCCAGTTCGGCTGCGGCCCTGGTGGTAGCTGAAAAAGCAAAAAACCTTAAGGAAGGGGTAAGTATGGCCGCCGAATCCATAGATTCGGGGGGGGCATACAGAAAGCTTGAGAAACTGGTCCGGTTTTCTTAATTAAGATGAATATCACAGTAATAGATAATTATGACTCCTTTGTATATAACCTGGTGGATTATATGCTCAGGCATCCGGGGGTCAGGGTAAAGGTTTACAGGAATGATAAAGTATCCGCGGAAAGAGTTTTAAAAGAAAAACCTCAGGCCCTGGTAATATCTCCGGGTCCCGGCCGGCCCCGGGAGGCGGGCATATGCATTGATTTAATAAGAAAAAAACCGCCTGAATTGCCTCTTTTAGGTGTATGCCTGGGCCACCAGGCGGCCGGGGCATCTTACGGGGCTATAATTAAAGGTGCAAAAAGGATCTGTCACGGTAAAACTTCCCTGGTCAGTCACGACGGTGAAAAAGTTTTTAAAAATATAAA
>PWQF01000230.1 GCA_003556865.1 Elusimicrobiota bacterium
AAATGTTATAAGAGAAAAAAAACTTGAAAGTATATATTCTCATATACAGATAGGCGGGCAGTATGGTATGAAGACTATGAACCAGTCATTATACGAACTGGTAAAATCAGGTCAGATATCTAAAGATGCCGCTCTTTCCAAAACCTCAAGAATAAAAGAGCTTTCAAAATTACTGGAGTCAGTTTAATTAAATATTAAGGGGAGTTATGACAAAATATATTTATAAGGCAAGGGATCAGAACGGTAACTTAGTTAAAGGGCAGATGGATGCGGATTCTCAAAAAGAAGTGGTCCGGGCCCTGAATGAGGAAAACCTTATTGCCGTATATATAGGCAAGGAGGAAAAAAAGAAAAAGAAGAAATCTTCTAAAAAAAAGAAGAAATCATTATTTTCAGCAGCAGTTAAAGTAAAGGACAGGGAGGTTGCCGTATTCTGCCGCCAGTTTTCAACAATGGTTGCTGCCGGAGTCAGCGTGGCAGAAGCTCTTAGTGAGCTTTCCCAGTCAGTTGAAAACCCGGGTTTCCGTAAAATATTAATTAAAATAACAGATGATATCCGCGCCGGCAGCAGGCTTTCCGAGGCCTTTGCTATGCACTCCTCGGTATTTAGCGCTGTATTTGTGCATATGATATCAGCCGGTGAAGAGAGCGGCAGTCTCCCCTCTGTATTAAGGGATCTTTCTGTTTATCTGGAAAAAAAGGTTAAACTTAAAAGCCAGCTGCGATCCGCTACTATGTACCCAATGTTTGTGGGAGGTTTTTTTCTTGTCATTCTTCTGGCTCTGGTCCTTTTTTTAATACCCCGTTTTAAGGGACTGTTTGAGACATTCGGAGCAGAAATGCCCCTGCCTACGCAGATGGTAATGAATTTCAGTGATATGATGGTGAGAAATATTCCTATTTTTATTTTTATGATAATTGTTTTTATTTTTGCCTTTATAATGATATACCGCACAAAACCGGGAAAGCTGGTTATTGATTCCTATAAGCTTAAGCTTCCAATATTCGGCCCGCTTATACAGAAAATGACTCTGGCCAGGTTTTTCCAGACTCTCGCCACCCTATTAAAAAGCGGAGTTGACGTTGTATCCTGCCTGGAAATTGCAGCAAAGGTCACATATAACGCCGAGATTGAAAGGAAGGTTGATAAGATAAGAAAAGGTATTGTAGAAGGTTCAAGCTTATCCGATGAACTGAGAAGGTCCGGCATGTTTCCCCGACTTACCATAAGTATGGCTTCGGTTGGTGAAAAATCGGGGGCCATTGATGAAATGTTTGTTAAAATAACAGATTATTATACGGAAGAGGTTGATGCTGACGTTGAAGGTTTTTCATCACTTATAGAGCCGGTTATGATAATTTCGCTTGGATTTATCGTGGGTATATTTGTGGTTACCATGTATCTTCCTATTTTCCAGATAGCGGGAACCGTGATGAGGGGCGGGTAACTTTTAAGATAAATAAAATGAAAAAAAATATTGTTTTAATTTTTCTGATTGCTTTTGGCGCTTATTTTCTCATAAGTAGTGAAATACCCCTTAAGACCTATTTCTCAGATGCGGTGAACAGGTTAAAAAGTTTAGAGTTGTCGGATATATTTGATTATTTTATAGATGAATATGAAGTTGACAGCAGACATGCTGATTATTTAACTGATGAACAGCAACCCACCCAGCAAAGAATAGAAGCAATATCCCCGCCGGCAGAAAGAGAAATGCCGGAAACCCTTTCCGAACCCCGACCCCGCCTTAAATTGCAGGGGGTTATAAGAGAAAATGGAGATTTTTCAGCAATTATAAATAATGAGATTTACAGGGCAAATGAGTTTATTGATGATAACCGCATAGTGCATATAGCTTCGGACTATATAATACTTCAGGGAAGGACAAGGAGGTTCAGGTACAACATAGAATAATTTTAATTTCCCGGACCTTTATAAAACCTTATAATGAGACCCTATTTTCTTGTTTGCAGGTATAAAAACAGATAAATCCCATTGATAAAAATCTGATATTTTTATATAATCCGGCATTAAACTAATAGAAAAAAATGACACAGTTTTCTTCAAATAAAATTTTTAATCATCTGGAAAGGCTTTCCGAGTGGCGTGATAAAGGGATTTCGCGTCCGGTTACCTATGAGCTGGATATGACCAACCTATGTGATTCAAGGTGCTGTTTCTGTTTTGGTTA
The DNA here is from genome assembly GCA_003556865.1 of Elusimicrobiota bacterium. Next base: position 2,193 of record PWQF01000230.1, read on the forward strand.
TAAAGACAGGGAGAGAAAGCCATACTCAATTAAACTTCCTGAAGCAAAAAATATTATTAAACAGATAGATGATTTTGGGGGAAAGGCGGTTACATTCACCGGGGGGGGGGAGCCTTTATGTAATCCGGATACAATGGATGCTTTAGAGTACGCAGCTTCTTTGGGGCTGGATGTCGGTTTTATAAGTAACGGGATAGCACTCAATGGTGAAAAAATTAGAATTCTTGTAAACAGCTGCAAGTGGATAAGAATAAGTCTGGATGCCGGTTCAAAAAAATATTATCTTATTTCCCACGGGTTAGACAGCGGAATATTTAAAAAAGTTGTTGAAAATACCGGAAAATTAGTAGAGGAAAAAAGGCGGACAGGCTCCCCCGTTACTATAGGCACAGGTTTTCTTACCTTCCCGGAAATGACCGAAGATATGGAAGACTTTATTAGGGTAAGCAGTGAAATCGGTGTGGATTATGCACAGTTCCGCCCTCTTCTTAAAAATTTTAGGGAAAAAGAGATTAACTTGAATATAGATAAAAAAATTCTTCAAAATCTTGAAAAAGGCCTGAAATACGGGGTAAACGGCTTTAATGTTCTTTATTCAAAAAACAAATATGAAAAGATGAAAAAAAATAAAGTTGCAAGGAACTATAAAAAATGTCTTGGACATAATTTTGCCACAGTTATAGCCGCCGATAAAAGAATGTATGTCTGCTGTCATATGAGGGGAATAAAGAAATACTGCATAGGTGATTTGTCTAAAAATTCCCTAAGGGAAATTTGGAATTCAAAGCAAAGGAGAGAAGTGTTAAACAGGATTAACTTTAAGGATTGCCCCCTACTGTGCCGATGCGACGGTATGAATGAAATACTATGGGATATTACAGAAAAAAGGGAGCACGAAAACTTTTTATGAGCGTTGAGATTTAACAGACAACCGTATATAAAATAAAAAACTAAACAGGAGTTATTGTGACTGAAAAAGAAAAAAAAAGCGCCACTAAAAAAAAGGATAAAAAAAAATGGGAAAAACCGACCCTGACAGTAAAAAAAATTGAATCGCCCCCGCTCTGGGCCAGCTGCTCAAGCGGAAGTGATAATTCCGGCGTGTAAAAGCACCCTTAACCTTTAAAAATTAACTTTACTTTTCTATGACCGGTGAAACTGCCTCCATAATAATCCCCTGTCATAATCAGCTGAAATATACTGTTCAGTGCCTCAGAAGCATTTTACTAAATACCGGCATAGAATACGAGATAATTATTATTGATAATGCTTCTACTGACGGCACCTTTGATTGGTTAAATAAATTTAAAAAAAAATATCAATGCAAAATAATAAAAAATAAGTTTAATACCGGGGCGCCCAAAGCGTTTAACCAGGGCACAGAAAAAGCCTCTTTTAGAAATATAATATTTTTAAATAACGATATACTGGTGAGTAAAAGCTGGGCGGGGAAGCTTATTGATAAAATGAGTAAGACCCGGCGCGCAGGAATTGCCGGGCCGTCTGTTATTAACTATAGTGCTCTCTCTTCTTCTACGGAACCGGAAGAGAAGAAAATAGTAAAAGAGTTTCGCCGTTTGGCGGCTTTTGTTGAAATGAAACGAAAAAATAAATATTTAAAGGTTGCCGGATTAACTTCCTGCTGTATGCTTGCAAAAAGAGATATGATAAAGCATATAGGCGGGTTTGATGAAAACTACGGTTTAGGCACAAATGATGACCATGATTTCTGTCTCAGGGCCCGGATGGCTGGCTATGATATTATA
>PWQF01000019.1 GCA_003556865.1 Elusimicrobiota bacterium
CATCGGCAAAATCATCTTTTTCATTCCTGTATCTTGCCACCATGGCTTCACCGAACTTAAAAGGCGTGCGGGAACCGGTAACCAGGGGGGTTGCCTCCCGGGCATACCGTATAACAGCGGGCCCGTCAATGCTGGCAATAGCTTTTGTAAGCTGATAGGTCTGGAGGGAATCGCAGGGCACCGTTAATATCAGGTCCGGGATATACGCGGTAACGGCAATCTCCTCCAGCGCCTGGTGGGTAGCCCCGTCCGCGCCCACGGAAATACCTCCGTGGGCATCGGCAATTTTAACATTAAATTTGTTATAGCAGGCCGTAGTCCTTATCTGATCCCAGTTTCTTCCGGTAGCAAAAACACCGTAGGAGCCCATAAAAGCGGTCCGACCTTCCTTGGCCAGGCCCGAAGCCACAAGAGTGGCGTTTCCTTCCGCTATTCCCAGGGAAAAGAACCGATTTTTTCTTTCGGGATTGCTGTTATAAAACTCATCCATTCTTATTGAATTAGAGATATCACAGCCGGATGCAACAACCCTTTCATCTTCCCCTATTTCTTTAAGAGCGCGGCCGAATCCGTTCCTTGTCGGTTCCATATCAACCCGCATAGTATTTCCGCTGTTCCACCAGAAGTCCCGGGAAAATTCAGGAAGTTTCTCCTTAATCTTAATATCAACTTCATTCTGATAATCCCGTGCTTTCTCTAGCAGTTCTTCGGCCTTCTGCAGTGTAAAGCCTTCGGCTCCTATATCTTTTAAGGCCCGCTCTAAAGACTCATCACCTCTTACCCCGTCTTTAGGGGGGGTGCCGTGATAAGAAACCACATTTTCCGCAAAAGATACTCCTTTTCCCTTAACCGTCTCTGCAATTATTGCCGTGGGAGCCTCTTTATTTTCCTTAGCGCGCGCGCAGGCCTCAATTATCTCTTCCATATTATGCCCGTCAATTTCAATGACTTCCCAGCAGAAGGAGCGGTATTTCTCTTTAAGCGAATTCAGGCACATAACCTGATCGGTGGTGCCGTCTATCTGAAGCCCGTTTTTATCTATTATTGCAGTGAGATTACCCAGTTTGTAATGGGCGGCGCTCATTACCGCCTCCCAGACAGAACCCTCATTATGCTCACCGTCACCCATTATACAGAAAATATGATTATCCCGCTCTCTCAGCCTGCTGTCCAGAGCGCTTCCGACAGCCACCCCAAGCCCCTGCCCCAGAGAACCGCTGGAAAGCTCTATACCCGGAAGTTTAAGCCTGTTGGGATGTCCTTCAAAACCAGACCAGAGCTTTCTAAGTTTAACTGTTTCATCCAGTGGAAGATAACCGCTTATACCTAAAGCCGAATAAAGGGCTGGGGCCTTATGTCCGCCGGACCAGAAGATCCTGTCCCTTTCACCCCAGCCGGGGTTCTGGGGATCGTGGCGGGCAACTTCAAGATAAAGAGCCGCGGTTAAATCCATTATAGACATAGTCCCCCCGGTATGTCCCGAGCCGGCAGCTGTTATTGCCGTCATTGCATAAGCCCTCATAATCCGCGCTTTTTCCTCCAGCCGGGATACGGAATATCTCTTTTTTATTTCACCTGTTTGAGAATTTACTATTGGCATTTATAACCTCTTTCTTTTAATATCACTTTATAACTTGACCTTATTTCTTAATATTTATCTTAAAACCTGTTTAAACTCCGCTTATCTTTTCCTCTATCTGCTTTAAAAGGTTATTTAAATCAAAGGGTTTCACCATATAGGCGTCGGCCCCGGCCTGGAGACCTTTCATCACCTCCATCTCCTGGCTTAAAGCGGAAAGTATTATTATTGGAATTGAAGAGGTGTCGGGATCCTCCTTTATTATTTTTGTAGCCTCAATGCCATCCATTTCAGGCATCATAACATCCATAAGTATCAAATCAGGCACCTCGCTCTTAACAGAATCAACCGCTTCTTTTCCGTTCTTTTTTACGGCCACTTCATATTTTTTTTCTTCAAGCAGGAATTTAAGAAGTATTATCGTAGTGGGGTCATCTTCCACAACCATTATTTTGCTCATTTATCTAATCTCCTGTTAACTGACCCTTTTCAGGGGAAGTATAAATTTAAGTTCTGCCCCTCTCTTTTCAGCCGACCCGACCTCAATCTTTCCCCCGTGTTTCTCAATTATAGATTTAGCAACAGATAATCCCAAACCCAAACCTTCAATTCCCCTGGTTTTCGGCTGCTGGCACTGATAAAAGCTTTCAAATACTTTTTCCCCTGCTTTTTTGTCGATACCCTTGCCGGAATCAATAACGGATACCTGCACAAAGTCGCCGCGCCCTTTTACTAAAACATCAATACTGCCGCCCGGAGAGCTAAACTTCACCGCATTATCCAGCAGGCTTCCGAAAGCCTGTTTAATTTTTATTTTATTAATATTTACAGGCGGTATATCTGTATCAGATTTTATTTTACACTTTATATTTTTATTTTCAAATTTTTTCTTATATTCCCTGCAGCATTCTTTTATTAATTCCGAGATATTAATCTTCTCTTTTTCTGTAACCTTGCCTAAACTTCTATTTTCGGTTGAAGCTATAATATTCTCAATTGTAAGATAGAGGCCCGAAGCTGAATCTTTTATCTTCTGAACAAAACTCTCCTGCCTTCTGCTTAAGGGGCCCGCTTTTTTTTCTAAAAGAAGCTGGGTAAAACCCTTAATAAGGGTAAGAGGAGTCTTAAGCTCGTGAGATATTAAGGAGCTGAAATTATTTTTCATATTTTTCAGTTCATTAATTCCGGCCTTATTTTTTTTAATCCGCTCTTTCTGGCTGTATATATGCATATACTGGGCCATCCATAAGCCATAAAGTTTAAATAAAGAGATATCCCGGGCAGTATATTTTAAATTTAAGCTCTTTTTCAAAATGAAGAACCCTGCAGGTTTATCACGGCAAGCAGCCGGAAAAATATAAATATCATCTGTATCAAGAGCCTTAAAGAGATTATCTAACTCCGGCGGGGCCTGGCCGGATAAAAGAGCGCCGGAGGGGCATTCTTCAATAATACGGGCAGGTATCTTAAATGATGCCATTTGATTGGCCAGACTTTCAGGCATAAAACAAGCAGCCTTCAGGCTGCCGCCTTCAGAGCTCAGGTAAATCCGGGGGCCTTTCCCGGCATACTTCCCCATAGCATTTAAGAGATGCCCTGCGGCCTCAGACGGAGAAGAAGAAGAAAAAACCTTTAAATTAAGTTCATAAAGGCTCTTAATCCCGTTATCAGATTTATTCATTTATTTTTACGGGCGCAGATGGCTATATCCAGCATTAAGTTAAGAGCATCGCTTTCACTTATATCCGATCGTGTAAAAATCTCAAAAGGAACCCCGGCCTTCTGCATAGCTTCTCCCAGGCGTTTTCTAAATATTTCAGAGTTAACTGCGGAATTTTCCCCCGGCTCCATACAAAGAGCTATATCTGCATCATTACTTTTTGCCAGGTGAGCAATTTTTTCAAAATTAATGGCGGCATTCTGTTCGTAATAATGTATGAATAACGGTTTTATATAAAAGTTAAATTTCTTCCGGGAGGCAAGCCGGGAAAGTTTATCCACCACTTTTTCGGCATCTTCCTCTCCGCCTTCAGGAATAAAATAAGCGGCGCTTATTTTTCTTATATCCTCTTTTTCATTTCCTATAATCCGTTTTTCAAAACTTTCTCCGTTTTTTTCTTTTTCGGTTTCGCCGCCAGTCTCTTCAGTTCCGGAAATCCCTTTTTTTTCTCCGCCGGCGGGAGCCTTGCTTTTTTGCGGCGGCGGCGGGGGCGGCTCTTCCTGAGCTTCGGCTTCCAGGGGGGCATATTCCCTGCATTTAGGGCAGTAGTGCCTTTCATACTGCTTTATAAATTTAAGGGGCATTGAACATTTCAAGCAGCTCTTTTCCGCCGCGGGCGACTGGGTCTGCCGGGGCGGAGGAGGAGGAGG
>PWQF01000244.1 GCA_003556865.1 Elusimicrobiota bacterium
TGAAATTATTCTTAAACTTAAAAAAGTTGCCGAAGGCCTGGAGGGAGGAGGAAAGGAGCCCCGGGATAAGAAAGGTGACAAGAAAGAGGATAAAAAAGAAAAGAAGAAAGAAGAGGTTAAGGAAGATAAGCCCCGGAAATCTGACAAGGTAAGAGAAGAGCCTCCCGAAAAGAAGCCTGCCCCCACAAAAAAAGAGTCTAAACCTAAAACAAAAGTTCCCACCCTGGATATTGACGATACGGTAAGGGTCTCGGTAGAAAAGGTTAACGAACTTATGAATCTGGTGGGAGAAACGCTTTTAAGCTGGCAGAAGTTTCAGAATTATTCAGAAAAGCTTCATACTGAAATCAACTACGTGGTGGCTCATAAATCCCCTGAGATAGCCTCTCACCAGGAAAAGCTTTATAACCTGGCAAAAGAATATAAGGAAACCATTAAAGGACTTGATACCACCTTGAATTTACTCCAGGATGTGGTGATGAGCGTAAGGATGCTGCCTGTCTCAACTGTATTTTCGCTTATGCCCCGGGTTATACATGATATTGCCATAGAATATAATAAAAAGGTGGATGTAGAGATAAAGGGGGAGCATACCGAAATCGATAAAAGAATGATAGAACACCTTAAGGACCCGCTGGTACATATAATAAGAAACTCTATTTACCACGGCATAGAAGAACCTGCTGAACGGAAAAAGAAAAATAAGCCTGAGAGCGGTAAGATAATACTTTATGCCTATCAGCAGGGTGACAGGGTCTGTATAGAGGTTAAGGATGACGGCAGGGGGATAGACCCGGAGGTAATCCGCCGGGCGGCGGTTAAAAAAGGTTTTATGGAACAGAAGGCTGCCGACCAGTTGGGAAGGGAAGATTTAATACAGCTTATATTCAACCCCGGGTTCTCAAGCCGTGACGGCGCAGACAGCATATCCGGAAGGGGAGTGGGCCTGGACGTGGTAAAAAAGACAATAGAGGAAAACCTGGTGGGCCAGGTTATGGTGGATACCAGTCCGGATGAGGGGACCACTTTTTCCCTGATACTTCCCCTTACCCTTTTAATTAATTCCGGACTTTTAGTGGAGGCTGCAAAAGAAAAATTTGTTTTCCTGGTAAATGCCATTGAAACAGTAGCCTATATTACACCGGAAGAGGTCCAGTCCATTGAGGGGGAGTTGGCGGTAAAGATAAGAGATTTCACGGTCCCTCTCCTGACATTATCGGAAGTTCTGGGCCTGGATTCGCAGGGTGAGAATATATTTGAACAGCCGGAAATTCCGGTAATAGTTGTAAGTTATGCCGGGCAGAAGCTGGCTTTTGCGGTAAACGAGTTAATTAAGCAGAAGGATGTGGTTATAAAAACGCTTCAAAAACCCATAAGCAAGCTTAAAAACGTTGCCGGAGTGACAATCCTGGACAGCGGGCTGCCCGCTGTCATTCTTCATATTCCCGATCTTATAGGCACCGCCAAAAGCAAAAAATTTATTTCTTCTTCTACCGTTTCGGCCAGAGAAAAAGCGGCGGAGGAAAAAAAGATAAAAAGGAGAATTTTACTTGCCGAAGATTCAGCCACTACCCGGGACCTTGAAATTAAAATACTGGAATCTTCCGGTTACGAGGTCGATGCCTGCGTAGACGGGGCGGAGGCCTACAGCAAGCTGGCAGGGTCCCCTGAAGGAAAGTACAGTCTTATTATGAGCGACATACAGATGCCCAATATGGACGGGCTTGAGCTCTGCAGGAAAGTAAAGAGCGATGAGAACCTGAAAGATATACCCCTGGTGATAGTATCTTCGCTGGGGAGCGATGAGGAGAAGCGGCGGGGGCTGGATGCGGGTGCGGATGCCTATATTTCAAAGGGGGAGTTCAGCCAGCCCGGCGTAATAGAGGTAATAGAAAGGCTTATAGGAGAAAATGTCTAAGATAAGATTATTAATTGTAGATGATTCAGCCACGGTAAGGGCCCTTATAAAAAAAGTTGTCAAAGAGGATGATAAAATAGAAGTGGTGGGCACGGCCGAGAACGGCCGGGAGGCAGTTAAAAAGATTTCAGAATCAGACGTGGATATAATCACTATGGATATTGATATGCCCATAATGAACGGGTTTGAGACCATAAAACATATTATGGGAGTTGCCCCCACCCCCATAATTGTTTTGGCCAGGTCTGCTTTCAGTAAGGGGGACAGATTTATTTTTAAGGCCATTGAGCTGGGCGCGGTAGAGATACTGGAGAAACCGGAAATTTCGGACTGGGGCCGTCTGGAAGATTTCAGCCGCACTCTGCGGGAGAAAATAAAAAGGCTGGCAAAGGCCAGGACTCCCTCCAGGGGGGATGTAAAGGTTGACGGTAAGATAAAAGAGGGTTTTAATAAGGAAAAGAGGTCTTATGTAGGCCTTGTTTCTTCTACCGGAGGTCCGGGTATAGTGCGAAAAATCCTCTCTTCAATTCCCCGGAATATATCTGCCGCTTTTTTTATAGTCCAGCATATTTCAAAAGGGTTTACCCCCGATTTTATAAAATGGCTTAACAGGGCTACTGAACTGGATGTGGTGGAGGCAGAAGAGGGAAGCATAAAAATGCATACGGCTTATGTGGGCAAGGAAGATATTCATATGGGGGTAAACAGGTATAACCGCATAGAACTTATTGACTCTCCCCTTAATAACGGGTTCCGCCCTTCGGGAAATGTGCTTTTTGAATCAATGGCTGCCGCTTTCGGGGAAAAGGCTGTGGGGGTCATACTTTCGGGAATGGGGAAAGACGGGGTGGAGGGCCTTAAAAAGATAAAAGAGGCGGGAGGCCGGGTAATTGCCCAGAAGCCGCAGAGCTGTATTCTTCCTTCAATGCCGGAAAGGGCGGTAAAGGCCGGAGTTGTTGATGTAGTAGCAAAGCCGGATAAGATAGCAGAAAAAATCATTAAAATGGTTAAGGGAGGTAAATAATGGGTTTATTTGATAAAAAGAAGGTTGATATTCTTGTCGTTGATGATTCCCCTACCGTTCTGGAAATGATTACAAGCATCTTAAAGATTCATTACAGTGTTGAAAAAGCTTCCTCGGGGACCGAGGCTATTCAAAAAGCAATGGAGCTTAAGCCTTCGGTGGTCATACTTGATGCCCGGATGCCGGATATAGACGGTTGGGAAGTATGTAAAATATTAAAGAATAAGTCCAAGACAAAAAATGTAAAGATAATAATGTGCACCGGGGCCTCCAAGGGCAAGGAGGTGGAGAGAGCGTTCAGCGCCGGGGCGGACAGTTATATAATAAAACCGGTAGTCCCCAATAATCTGCTGGAAAAAATTTCAGCCCTTATTTAATAATGGGACTTATATTTACAAATACGGATATGCCCGGAGCTTTCCTGCCGCATGCTTGACCGTTTTAAAACCGCCGGCAAGAAACTGCTTATAGCGGATGACAATGATATGACTTGCGCTTTAATAAAAACAATTTTCCGGGATTATTTTAATAATATAAAAGAGGTGAGAAACGGAAAGGAACTGGTGCTGGAAGCCCGGAACATACGCCCGGATTTAATTGTTACAGATATCGTGATGCCTGTTTTAAGCGGATACCGGGCAATAGCCAGGCTTCAGAAATGGAATATTTTTAATAAAACAGCCGTAATTTTTACTTCAAGCGCGGTTAAGGACAGGGACATATATGAGATGTACCGGCCGGAAGATATGCCCCCTCCGATCCAAACGGGCGATTCGCTCATTTCCGGCCGTGCCCGCGGATCGATGGATCGCAAACTACTCTATGCACCGGGGCGGCACAATAAGCTTTCAACGGATCAGATTGCCGCCATGCGCGCCAACTACGCGGGAAACGTGACCCTTATCGACGATCAGATAGGAGATATTTTGAAAACGATTCAAGCGCGCGGCGAGCTGGAGAACACCGTCATTGTGTTCTCGTCGGATCACGGCGAGATGAA
>PWQF01000281.1 GCA_003556865.1 Elusimicrobiota bacterium
GCCAGAATTATACTTAGCCTGCTTATTCCGGTCTGGCCCAGAAGAAAAAATGCTTCAGTCAGAAGCGCGTCCCCGGCAAGTATGGCAGTAGCCTGGTCAAATTTACGGCGCAAACTTTTTTTACCTCTCCGAAAATCATCGTCATCCATTGCCGGAAGATCGTCATGAATAAGAGAATAGGTATGAACATACTCTATTGCAGCCATTGCCCTCCAAAGAACCCCAGGATCCGGATTGCCGGCAGAAGCTGCCCATTTAAGCAGTACGGGCCTGACCCTTTTGCCGCCGGTCATAAGTGAATATTTCATAGCCTCAAAAAGCCTTTCAGGGGTATCTGGCTTGATATTATGAAGGTGTTTTTCCACTGCCCTGTCAGCAAATATTTTTGCTTCCCTGTAGCGCTCTTTAAAACTTTTCTTATTCAACCTTAAAATCCTCCTCCTCTATATCTCCCTCTTTTTCCATTATAATTTTTATAGAGGCTCTGGCTTTTTTAAGTTTTTCCGAAAGAAATTTTTTCAACTCCATACCCTTCTCAAAAAGCTTTATGGACTCATCAAGGCCCATATCTCCCGATGAGAGGCGGGCGGCTATCTCTTCCAGCTCTTCCAGGGCTTCCTCAAAACTCTTCTTTTTTTTCTTTTCCATTTTTGCTCCTCTTTAATGTTCTCACCCTGCTTATAAGCGAGCCCCCTGAAAATACGGTCTCTATATCTGCCCCCTCCCGGAGAGAGGAAATGTCGGAAACAGGTTTTTTTTCAGGTAAAATAGAGGTTATCGTATAACCCCTTTCAAGCGTCCGGCGGGGAGAAAGGGAACGCACCTTACTTTCCGCAGAAGTTAGCTTATGCATTTTTATTTCAACCAGATGGGATATGCCCCTCAGTATATCACCGGACAGATAGTCGATTTGCTGGTATTTCTCTTTAAGCATCCGGAACGGCCGTACAAAAAACGGGGAGGCTGAAATTGACTTAAAAGTTGAATCAGCCATTCTTATACTGTTTTTAACCGCATCTTTCATTACCCGGCCGATGCTCTCAATCCTATCCAGAAGCTCCTTCCTGTTCTTTACGATAAGTTCTGCCGCGGCAGAAGGGGTGGGAGCCCTCAGGTCCGATACAAAATCCGATATACTGAAATCAATTTCATGTCCCACTGCCGATATTACAGGTATCCGGGAATTAAAAACTGCATATGCCACTTCTTCCCGGTTAAAAGCCCACAGGTCCTCCAAGGAACCGCCGCCGCGGCCGATTATCATAGCATCCATGCGGGGATATCTTTTATTAAGCACCTTTATTCCTCTGGATATTTCTTTGGCCGCAGTTTCTCCCTGGACCCGCGCAGGAAAAATAATTATATCCACACCGGAAAACCTTCTCCTGATTACCTTTAATATATCCCTTATGGCAGCCCCGGTAGGAGAGGTAATAACTCCTATAAGTTCAGGCACCGGCGGAATTTTTTTCTTATGCTTCTTATCAAAAAGGCCCTCTTTAAAGAGTCTTTCTTTTAGCTGCCTGAGCTTTTTTTCAAGTTCCCCCGCCCCTTTTTCCATCATCCGGCTGGCAATAAGCTGGTATCTGCCCTGGGGGGGGAATATGCTTATGCTGCCCCTGACAAGAACCTCCACACCCCGGGCCGGTTTAAAATCCAGATGGCGGTTTGCACCCTTAAACATAACAGCGTCAATTGCACATCTACTGTCCTTAAGGGTAAAATACATATGCCCGGAGGAATGAAGGGTAAACCGGGATATTTCGCCCTGAACCCAGACCCCTTCCGGAAAGGATTTTTCCAGTATATCCCCTGCCGCCCTGTTAAGCTCGGTTACCGTAAGTATTTCTTTTGAAGGCATTAAAAGTATTTTCCAGAAGGCAGGCCATTGTCAGGGCTCCTACTCCTCCCTTAACCGGGGAGACAGAAGCTTTTTTTAAAACTTCGCTGAACTTCACATCACCTACCATTTTACCATTAACCTCATTTGTCCCCACATCTATTACACTGGCCCCTTTTTTTACATGCCGGGCCCTTATAAGCTGAGGCCTGCCGGCTGAAACCACAAGAATATCTGCTTCTTTTGTGTATTCCTCAAGCGGAATGGTCTTAGAGTGGCAAACAGTAACAGCGGCATCCTCCTTTACCAGCATAAGAGCAGCCGGCAGACCCACGGCAGTAGAACGTCCCACTACCACCACTTTTCTACCCCTCAAATTTATGCCGTTAAGCTTAATTATTTTAAGCACGGCCCTGGCCGTTGCCGGTCTGAAGCCTTCCCCCCTGCCAAGAAGAGCGCCCAGGTTGACTGGGTTCTGTCCGTCTATATCCTTTAAAGGATTTATTGAAGATAAAACTGCTTCCCTGTCAACTCCGCCGGGAAGGGGCAGCTGCACCAGTATTCCGTGGCAGAGTCTGAGGGAGTTAAGTTCCTCTATTTTTTTTATAACAGATTCCGTAGAAGGATGCTTTAAGTGATGAATCCCGGCAAACATCCCTTCTTTTGAGGCAGCTTTTTCAATGAGACGGGCATAATAAAGACTGGCCGCATTGCTGCCGGCTATGAGAACATCAAGCCGCGGGGGATTAACGGTTTCGTTTAAATCCTCTACCTGGCGCCTTAAAGAGTCTCTTATCTTAACTGCATGTTTTTTTCCTTCTATGATTTCATTCATAAGTATAATCCCCGGCATTGACCCTTACCGCCTTTATTTTTTCCGCTTTTCCGGTTTTTTGGTTGATATCCACTACCGCACCCTCCAGGGCCTCCATCCCCGAAGCAGTCTTAAACCTGAAAGGCATACCGGTCATGAATTTTTTAAGTATCTCCTCTTTCTCTACTCCTATAATGCCGTTAGAGGAACCGGTCATTCCGGAATCGCTGATAAAAGCGGTTCCCCCGGGAAGGATTCTTGCATCGGATGTCTGCACATGGGTATGGGTTCCCAGAAGGGCGCTTATCCTTCCATCCAGGTACCGGGCCAGGGCCAGTTTTTCGGAAGTAGCTTCGGCATGTATATCCCCAACTATTATCTTAGTATGCTTTTCTGCTTCAGTGACTATTTTATCGGCCGCCCGGAAAGGGCAGTCAACAGGATGCATGAAAACCCTTCCCTGAAGATTTATTACGGCTATTTTTTTCTCTTTTTTCTCAAAAACCCCCCACCCTTTCCCCGGTGCAGCAGGAGGATAATTGGCAGGCCTTAAAAGCCGGGGATCATCCATCCTTTCAATTATTTCCCTTCGGCGCCATATATGATTCCCGGAGGTGATAACATCAACCCCGCAAGATATTATTTCATCCATTACCGCAGGCGTAAGCCCCAGACCGCCGGCGGCATTTTCACCATTTGCAATCACAAAATCAATCTCTTCACCGATAACCAGTCTCTTTAAAATCAAAGAGAGTATCTCACGCCCGGGACTTCCCACGATATCAGAAACAAACAGTATTTTCATATTAGCAGTGTAGAATACAACTTTTCAGTTACTTGGCTATTTCAGTAGTCCGGCTGCTTCTTATCACAGTTACCTTTACTTCACCGGGATAATCTATATCCCGCTCAATGCGCCGGGCGCATTCCTTGGCAATATTTGCTACGCCCATATCATCCACCTTATCCGGCTCCACTATTACCCTTATTTCCCTGCCCGCTGATAAGCAGTAAGCTTCCCTTACTCCCTCAAATTCAGAAGCAATCTGCTCTATTGAAGTCATTCTTTTAATATAGTTCTGAAGCTGTTCTCTTCTGGCTCCGGGCCGGGAAGCTGAAACAGCATCGGCAGCCTGAATAAGTACCGCCTCGGCAGTTTCGGGGCGGGCATCTTCATGATGACTTAATATGGCATTCTGAAGCCTTGAGCTCTCCCCGTATTTTTTGGCCAGTTTTGCCCCTATCTCCACGTGGTTCCCATCTGACTCCCGGTCCACGGCTTTACCC
>PWQF01000085.1 GCA_003556865.1 Elusimicrobiota bacterium
GGGGCCGCCCTATCTACTGTAGTGGGGGTTCTTATTGAAGTTCCGGTTATGCTGTTTCTGGTAAGAATCTGTCTTAAATCAAAAGATATTTTCTGCTGCCGGTTTGGCGGACCCTCAGCGGAAATTAAAAGAAAAAAGTAAAAATAAATCTGACCTCGTTTTATAAACCCCTGATATAAGAGGAAACTAAAAAGATAAATATAAAAAATTGTATATTTAATGGTTTTTTATTAATATACCTTAAATATGCTAAAGAAACTTACAGTAGTAATACCCGCATATAACGAGGAGAAGACTATAGGGCCTCTTCTTTCAGCCATAACCGGGAAGCTGGAGAATATGGGGGTTGAGAGCCAGTTGATTGTGGTGGATGACGGCAGTACCGACAGGACGGGAGCCATTGCAAAGGAAAAGGGGGCGGAACTTATTCTTCTCAGCCCCAACCGGGGTTACGGCAGAGCGGTAAAAAGAGGTATAAAGGCAGCCCGGAACGAGTATATAATGATTGCCGATGCCGACGGCACCTATGGGGTCTCAAGTATAGAAAAGCTTATGGGTATGGAGAGCAATTACGATATGCTGGTGGGGGCCCGGAAAAAAATTGACCCATCCCTTATAAAAAAACCGGCTAAGTGGCTTATAAACCGCCTGGCAGGATATATTACGGGGGTTAAGATTCCGGACCTTAATTCAGGGCTTAGGATATTTAAGAAAAGAGAGGCCTTAAAATTTTTCCCGATACTTCCCGACGGATTTTCCCTTACCTCTACCCTTACAATTGCAATGCTTAACAGCGGCAGCGTTGTTCAGTACCGGGAAATAGATTATAAGAAACGCAAAACCAGGTCCAAGTTCCGGCCTTTTTCAGATACAGTTAACCTGGTCTCCTTTATATTCCAGACAACGATTTACTTTAACCCCCTTAAAATATTTGTTCCGGTCAGCCTGGCCCTTTTTTTATGCGCCTTTGCTTCCCTTGCTTACCGTATATTTTACGGCGGACTGGGGGTGGTGAGCATAATCTTTTTCCTGGCGGCCGTTCAGGTGCTTTCCCTGGGCTTAATTGCGGACCTTATAGGAAAACAGCTGCCCCATTAAAAACTCTGTCTTCAAATATGTGAAAGAATATTTCAGAGATATCTTTTACAGCAATATTGTTTGATTTAATGCATATAAAATAATAAAATATTAGACTGGGTAAAAAGGAAGGAGGAATATGAACTGGATTTTAACGCTTACAGCTGCTCTTCTGGCGGCGGCGGCTTTAATTAAAATTACCGGAAATATTATAAAAAGAAAGAAAGTTTCCGGGATTAAAAATAAAATTAAGAATTTTGAGCTCCCTGAAAACAGCAAGGGAGTGAAGGCTTATGAGTATTTTGCCTCTCATTCCCCGGCAGACTGGCTGCGCGCTTCCGCTACAGGGGCTTTATTTAAGTATTACCGGAAAAAATATGCAGCAGGCGGGGATAAGGAATTATTGAAAAAAGCTCTTTACTGCGGGGAAACAATACGTCACCGTTATCCTGACCGCCATTTTTTTGAAAATACGATGTTTGAACTGGGCAATCTTTATTATTTTGAGAAATTTGATTTCCGGAGCGCGGGTGAAGTCTTTAAAGAGCTTACAGACACCAAACCTTCTTCCCGGTGGCGCAGTATATGTGATGTCAGAACCAGGCTTATTAATGATAATATGATGAACGGGGATGCAATGAAGCTTTACTCAACAGCAGAAAAATGTTTTGAGAATTCCCGGTTCAGGGATGCCGCAGAATACCTTAATAAAATTGTGGAGAAGTACCCTGAAAGTGAAATTGCGGGTACAGCCCTCTTTTTTCTGGGTGATATACATTATTATAAATACGGGGATGGAGAAAAGGCCCTGTACTATTACCGCAGGGTTCATGAAAATTTTCCATACCACCGTTCAGCGGGAAACGCATATTATAAGACCGGGGAAATATTAAGGAAAAACCGGAGGTGGGGGGAGGCCATAAAAGTCTACCGCAGCTATATTAAGAATTACCCGGAAAGTCCATACCGCGATGATGCCTATTTTTACATAGGGGAATGCTACCAGAACCTGAATAAACCCCGGGCGGCCAAAAACTCCTACTCCCTTATCCTGGGTGATTATCCCGACAGCAAATGGACAGATGTAATATATCACAGGATACAGGAGCTTAACCGGAAAATAGAGAAAAACTGATGCCCCCGCTTCTGGCCTCCCTCTCCTTTCTTATTTCCCTCCTCTTAACTTCAGTTATCAGGTCGGCGGCTTTAAAAACAGGGTTTGTGGATAAGCCCGAAGGTGAGCTTAAGGAACATAAGGCTCCCGTGCCTTACGCGGGCGCGGCAATATTTTTAACCTTTGCCGTTCTGCTTGTCGGTGTGAGAATATTTACTTCTTATCCTACCGGAACACTGAGACAGCTTAGGGGGATTTTAATAGGAGGGGGACTGGTTTTCCTGATGGGAATGCTGGATGATTTATGTGATCTGGATTACAGGTTCAAGTTTCTGGTGCAGGGTATCGCCGCGGGAATACTTATCCATTACGGGATATATATACGTATATTTCCCCTGCCCTTTTTAAATACTGTTTTCACTGTTTTATGGGTACTTCTTATAGTGAACTCCCTTAATATAATAGACATACTTGACGGGCTGGCTCCGGGAGTGGCCGCAATTGCCTCACTGGGTTTCTTTGCCGTAACCCTTCCGGGTGAGCTGATTTACGTAAATGTTGCTTCCCTGGTTCTGTTCGGGGTTCTTTCCGGGTTCTGGTTTTTAAATAAGCCCCCGGCAAAAGCATTTATGGGGGATGCCGGAAGCCTTTCCGCCGGTTTTGTCCTGGCAGCCCTTTCTATGGGAGCTGAATACAGCGGGGTAAACATTCTGGGCCTTTTTGCCCCCATATTTATTTTACTGGTTCCCGTATATGATACCTTTCTGGTGATATATTTCAGGTACAGGGCCGGCCGGCCTGTTTTTAAGGGATCCCGGGATCATTTTGCCGTACGTCTGACCTCGGCCGGATTTTCAAAATGGTCCATAAATCTTATATCCTACGGGGCTACTTTACTCTTTTCCTTTGCCGCCTACCTGGTAACCAGGGCTCCGGGGCCTGTTGCTTTTTTGGTTATTGCTTTTGTCTTTTTCCTGGCCCTGGCCGGCAGCTCCCTCCTGGGGGGTATAGATCCTTACCGGTCCCCATGAAAGTTGCCATTATAGGCGCCGGCCTCTGCGGTCTATCGGCCGCCCGGGAGTTAAAGGGGAAGGTTGATCTTTCCCTTTTTGAGAAAGAAAAGAATCCGGGGGGGCTTTGCTCCACAGTTAAAAGTAACGGGTACAGTTTTGATTATACGGGCCATTTCCTTCATTTCAGAAATAAAGATATAAAAGAAAAAGTTAAATCTTTTTTCAGCGATGAAGAACTGCTTCTCGTAGAACGTAAATCCGGGATATATTTTAATGAAAAAATTATTCCTTATCCTTTCCAGTATCATATACGTCACCTGCCGGAAAAGGAGAGGAGATTATGCCTGACCGGGTTTCTTGAGGCGCGTCTCAAAGGGGAGCCTGACCGGTCCAATTTTTTCCGGTGGATGATTTCTTCTTTCGGAAAGGGAATAACCGAAACATTTATGCTCCCCTATAACCAAAAACTCTGGGCCCTGCACCCTGAAGAGTTGAATACGGAGTGGATGGGCCGGTTTGTGCCCGGCCCGGATACGGAAAGACTTCTTAAGGGCGCTTTAAAAAAGACTGATAAGGGAGGCGGATATAACTCCTCTTTTTATTATCCCCGCCAGGGTATAGGAGCGCTTCCGGAAAGGATGGCCGAAGCTCTTCCTTTTATAAGATATAACTGCCCGGTTGAAAAGGTGTTCCCTCTTAAAAAATACCTGGTGGCCGGGGGAGAAAAGCA
>PWQF01000253.1 GCA_003556865.1 Elusimicrobiota bacterium
ATATTTTTAACCCCGGCAAGCCGGCCCCCTATTCTACCCGCAAAACCCGCCTTGGATGTATGGAGGTGAAGAATATCCGGTTTAATCTTTCTGCATAAATGAAATATTTCCTTAGCTGCAGCCAGATCCTTTAAAAAGGACATATTCCTTTGAAGATGCCGAAGCCTTATAATATCACCTGAAGAGTTTCCGGCCCCGCCAGAAGCCACATAGGTAGCCACTCCCTTCCGGGAAAGCATACCGGATATAATCAGGCAGATTCTGCTGGAACCCCCGGGGTCAAGCCTGGTTATAATATGAAGAACCTTCAATACCTGAATATCTCCGTGCACCTGGAACATACGGGAAAACGGGAATTCTTCTTCAGGTTCTTCCTAAAACCGGCTGCACTCTCCCCGTTCCAGGCATCCCTGAAATCTTCTTCTCTAAGGTTCCCGAAACTGTATTTAAAATTAAGGCAGGGGCGCAATTCCCCGTCAGGGAATATATAGGCGCATACCCAGGGTGACTTGCACTTCCCGCTGTATGAGGGGGGGAACCACCTTTTATCTTTATAATAGCTAACTATTTCCTCCCTGCTGAAGTTGGGGTAAATATTTATATTAAATTTATATTCTTTTCTTTTTTTTATTATATTCTCTATTACCACCGCAAGTTTTTCCGGATCTATTTCCGGACTGCTTACAAAACCGTCCCAGTCCCTGCTTCCCAGCTCAGGATACTTTTCATCTGTTTTTTCTATATCCTTCTTTTCCAGGAAGATAAGATGATGGAAGGTAATTGAATCAGCCCCCATTTCCTGAGCAACCTCCGCCATTTCCTCCAGGCTGTCAACATTATATTTTGTTATTGTGGTCTGCAGGTTTATAAGGGGTCTTTTGTTTTCACGGTATTTTTGCAGAGTATTCAACCCTTCTTTTATCTTAGAAAAAAGCCCCTCTATCCCCCTTATGCTGTCATGCACTTCCTGCGGCCCGTCAATGGATATGTTAAGCTCATCCAGCCCTTCTTCGGCTATAATTTTTGCATGCTCCGCCAGCAGATAGCCGTTGGTTATCATCAGGCAGTGCATCTTATTTTTCTTTATCAGCCTTATAACCCGGTCAATATCCCTGTAAAGTAGAGGTTCTCCCCCGAAAAGAGTCAGTGAAGGCCTGAACCGGGCCAGAGAGAGAATAATCTTTTTTATTTCATTATACCCCATATCCGGCTCCGGAACTCCGGAGGAGCGTGTAACCCCCCGGTCGCCCCACTGGCCGCACATCCTGCATTTAAGGTTGCATTTGCGGGTAAGAAAGAGAGTAACCGCTTCCGGCAGGGGAGCCCGCCCCCGACCCCATCTGTAATAAAAAGAGGCTTTCAGCCTTTTAATGAATATTTTTGTCCCGTACCCGGGCTGCCGGTAAAATTTATATATATTCCTTTTAAGGTTTCTAAGAGGAAACACCGCATACCTCCCTAAAAATTCCTGCTGCCTCATTTATCTTTTCGCTTGTCATAAAAATATTGGACGGAATAGTCAGCAGATGCCTGCTGAAATAAATGGCGCTTTCAGGTACCGGAGCACGGTTAAAATAAAAAGGGCGGCCGTAATAGTAGTTGCTTTCTATTCCTTTATCCATAAGCCTCTTTTTTATTAAACACCTTTTTCCGGAATCGTTAAGAAGCACCGGGAACCTGTTAAAAACAGTAACGGTGCCGGGAAGCGGCTGAGGCACTCTTACCCCCTCTATCCCCTCCAGCCTTTTCCTTAAAACCTCTCCGGAAGTCTGCCTTGGACGGAAAACTGTCTCTTTCCTGCAAAGAAGCGAGGCGGCAAGGCGGCGGTTTAATGCAGGCATGGGGCGGGGAACAATTTTTTCCGAAGCCGGCTGCTGCCTGTAATTAGAGCTTAACCCGTGAACCATACCGTAAACGGCGGGACGGCTTAAAAGGGATACGGCGGCGGCCCGGAAAGCAGCGGCCGCTTCCCTTAAGAACCCCAAGCAGTTCCCGGAGGAGTATGCCGGATCCCCATCTAAATCCGGACTGTCGCTTAAAAGCGCGCCCCCGTTTAAAGCCGGCAGGTTCTTCCCCTTATTAAAAGAGACAATTGAAATATCCCCCATGCTTCCCGCACCCGCTCCTCCAAGAAAACTGCCCAGGGCCTGGGCCGCATCCTCTATAAGAAAAACCGGATAGGAGCAAAGGATCTCCCGTATGCGGAATATATCTTCAGGAATGCCGAAAAGGTGCACCGCAACCACCGCCGCCGTATCCGGGCCGACCAGCTTTTGAAGATGCTCCAGGTCCATATTAAAGGTTTTCATAGACATCCCGCAGAACCGGACCCGGAACCCTGCCTGCAGGGCGGCAATATATACCGCGTCGGCAGTATAGGCCGGGATTATAACCTCTTTGCCGCGGGCTCTTTTTTTAAGAACCCTGAAGGCTGCATAAAGGGCTTCGGCGCCAGAGGAGTAGAGCTGACAGCTTCTCCTTCCTAAAAACTGGCGCAGAAAAAGGTCTGCCTTATCACTGCCTAAAATCTCCAGGGGAGAATATTTTGTTGCAGATATCGGAACAAGCTTTTTCATTATTTTATACGCGCCTTATCTCTCATTTAAATTAAATCATTTATTGTATCTTCTACAAGTTCTTCCCCCACAAACTTTTCCCTTCGTATGAAGCCGGTCAGAAGACTGAGGTCGCATATGGAATTTATTCTCCTGGGGATGCCGCCGGAGTTTTCAAATACTTTCCGGTAAGCCTGGGAGGTGAAAACAGGGTAACCTCCCCCGGCGATTTTCAGCCTGTGATTTATATATTTAATGGTATCATTAAGGTCAAACCTGTCTAACTCCGCCCTTATCCCCACCCTCTGGGCCAGCTGTTTTATATTTGCAACGGACTTTAGCAGGGGCGGCTGGCCGGAAAGTATAAGAGTAAGCAGGTGCCTGTCATTTTTCTGCCAGTTAAGAAGCATTCTGAGCTCTTCAAAAACCTTTATGTCGTCAATTACATGGGCCTCGTCCACCACAAGCACTATCTTTTTTCCGTCACTTGAGCTCTCTTCAATCATACGGTCAAGCATAGTCAGTATTGCCGCTTTTTCCCCGGGTATCTTATCTTTTATTCCCATCCGGTAAAGAAAGGTGTGAAGTATGCCCGAAGAACTCAGCTGGGGGTTTCTTATCTCCGCTACCTGGTATTCACCTTTTGAAAGGCCCCCTGTAACAGTATTGAGCAAAAGGGTTTTTCCGCATCCGAACACCCCGCTTAAGACCATACAACCCAGCCCCTCCTTCACAACGTATGACATCCGCGCCAAAGCTTCCCGGTGCTGGGATGATTTGTAAAGGAATTTAGGATCGGGGGTATTCTGGAAAGGTTTTTCCTTTAATCCCCAGTATTCTGTATACATTTATTTTCCTTAGTATTATTCAATTTTGCTCCGCTTTTTCCGGACAGAACCTTCATAGTGACCTTTTCTTGAAAAGAATAAGGTATGCCCCCGGCAGAGGTTTTCCTGTTTTATACTTTCCCTCCACCGCCAGCCCCGCTTCCCGGGCAATCTCTTCTATTTCCTTTATAGAATATGTTTTCAATATTTTCCCATCCTCCCTGAACCCCGAATCGTAAAGAGGAGCCAGCAGGTACCTGAGTCTTATAAAAGGATTCTTTCTGTTTCGTATATCCGCTACAAGCACCCCGCCCGGCTTAAGGACCCGGGAGACCTCGGTTATGATTTTCCTGGTCACCCTTTCCGGAAGATTGTAAAATATATTTACAGCAACAACGCCGTCAAAACAGCTCTCTTCAAAAGAAAGATCTCCGGCATCACCAACGCTAACAGTTGCTTTTATCTTTTTCTCGCTTAGACGTCTTCTGCACCTCTTAATCTGCTGCTCATCCAGATCTATACCAAAACCCTCCACAGCGGGGTTCATA
>PWQF01000279.1 GCA_003556865.1 Elusimicrobiota bacterium
GACCTGGTAATACTGGACATAATGCTCCCCTCCAGGGACGGCTTTCATCTCCTTAAAAAAGTTAAGGAACTGTACCGGTTTACCCCGGTATTAATGTTTACTGTCCTTAAGGACAGGGATAAGATCATAAAGGCTTACCGGATGGGGGTTGATGATTTTATAAACAAGCCTTTTAATAAGTGGGAGTTTCTGGCCCGGATCCGCTCCCTTCTTAATCTCCGGAAATCCTATATGAGCCTGGAGGAGACCCGTAATGTGGTTATATCCCTTGCCCATGCTGTTGAAGCAAAAGACCCTTATACCCGCGGCCATTCTGAAAGGGTGGGGGATTATTCCCGCAGTATTGCTTTAGAACTGGGCTTTTCCCGGGAAAAATGCGACCACCTTTACTGGGCCGGCATTCTCCACGATATAGGTAAAATTCAGATCGCGGGGGAAATACTTACCAAGCCCGGAAAATTAACTGAAGAGGAGTATTTAAAAGTAAAAAAACATCCTGAGATATCCTATAGAATCTGCAGCGGACTTCGAACCCTAAAAGAAGCCCTTCCCGCTGTAAAGCACCATCACGAGAGGTGGGACGGAAAGGGGTATCCGGACGGACTGGAGGGAAAAAATATCCCGGCAGAGGCGCGGATAATGGCGGTGGCCGATGCCTATGACGCAATGACCAGCGACCGGTCTTACCGCAGCGCTATGCCTTTTGAACGGGTGGTCTCCATACTTAAGGAGGGGAAAGAGAGTCAGTGGCAGGCTTCTGTAGTAGATGCAATGATAGGGGTGGCGGAGAAAAAAAAGCAGGGCTGAAACCGCCTTTTCTCTTGGCTGATAACTGGTATTTCTGTTTTGAGCCCTTCCCGGCTACTTCTCCGCAAATTAAATCTTTATACTTCTACGATCCCGTAGATGTTATTCAAATAAATAAGAAGAAAGATGTGGGCAGGTTTTTCAGCCAGCTTGAAAAAGCAAAAAATAAATATTTTCCTGCCGGATATTTTTCATATGAACTCGGGGGTCTGTTTGAGGAAACTGTTCCGGCAAAGAAAAGTCCTCTTCCCTATGCCTGCATGGGCATTTTCCGCAAAAAAGCTTTAAAGGGGCGGTTCCGGGTCCCGGAGCCGGATGAAGGCTACTGCGCGGATAATATTAAGATGAATGTTTCCGCCGGCAGGTACAAGAAGGATATCCTTGCAATTAAAAAACTTATCGAAGAGGGGCAGATTTACCAGGTTAACTACACTTCTAAATTAAATTTTGATTTTCACGGCTCCCCTTACTCTCTTTACCGCGCCCTCAGATATCGACAGAAAGCTTCCTATAATATGCTTTTCAGGGCCGGGGAAGATTTTATTGCTTCTATTTCTCCCGAGCTTTTTTTTCTGAGAGAGGGCTCCGAAATTACAGTTAAACCCATGAAAGGAACAATTAAAAGAAGCAGTGACAGTGTAAAAGACCGTGAGCTTGAAAGTTTGCTTGCAGGGGATGAAAAAAACCGGAGTGAAAACCTTATGATTGTTGATTTAATGCGCAACGACCTTTCACGGATATCGGAAAAGGGGAGCGTAAAGGTAAAGAGACTTTTTGAAGTGGAAAAATATCCCACACTTTACCAGATGACTTCAACCATAGGGTCGACTTTAAGAAAAAATGTTTCCCTGCAAATGCTCTTCCGCAGCCTTTTTCCCAGCGGTTCAGTAACCGGAGCGCCCAAGATAAGGGCTATGCAGGTAATAGATGAAAAAGAAGATGAGCCGCGGGGGGTATATACCGGAGCCCTGGGCTATTTTCTCCCCGAAGGGCACTCCCTTTTTAACGTTGCCATAAGGACTTTAAGGGTTAAGGGAAGGAAGGGGAGTATGGGGGTGGGGGGCGGAATTGTATATGATTCGGATCCTGAGAAGGAATACAGGGAGGCAAACCTGAAAGGAAAATTTCTTACCGGAGCCCCGGCAGGGGGGTTTGATCTGGTGGAATCTATTTTATTCAGGGGAGAACTCCCCCCCCTCGGGCCCCACCTGGAAAGGATGGCTTGCTCGGCAGGGTTCTTTAAATTTAAATTTAACCGGCAGAAGGCAAAAAGTTTACTGGAAGGTTATCTGCCCCGGGATTCTTTATGCAGACTTAGATTTATATGCTCTGCCGACGGCAGAATGGGTATAAAAGAGGTTCCTTTTAAAGAGCCCCGGAAAATTAAGCTGGCCATTTCAGAGAAAAAAACAGATCCTTTTAATACTTTCCTTTACCATAAAACCACCTGCAGGCCCATATACAGGAGCGAACTGGCAAAGGCCCGGGAAAGGGGCTTTTACGATACTCTTTTCTTTAATATAAATGATTATCTCTGCGAAGGAGCCAGGACAAATGTTTATATAAAAATAAAAGGAGAGCTGCTCACCCCCCCCTTAAGCTGCGGCCTGCTGAATGGAACGGTGAGGAAAAAACTTATAAAACAGGGAAAAGCAGTTGAAAAAAAGATAGGCCCAAAAGAGTTAAAAGCCGCATCCGGGGTTTATGTTTCTAATGCGTCCATAGGCCTCAGGGAAGCTTTTTTTTGAATTAAACCTTTCTTATTGTTAAGATAAAGTAAAAATAAAAAGAGGAGATATTTTAGTAATGAATAAAAGAGCACTGCTTATACTGGCTGAGGGTTTTGAGGAGATAGAGGCTTTAACCTGTGCGGATATTCTTCGGCGGGCAAAAGTTGATACCGTTCTGGCCGGGCTGAATAAAAAGATTATAAAAGGGGCCCATGAGATAGCGGTTGAGACTGATATTCTTTTAAGGGAAGCCGGGGCTGATTATGATGCCCTGGTCCTGCCCGGCGGTCAGCCGGGCGCAGATAACCTGGCTTCTTCTGAAAGGGTTATTTCCCTTGTCAAAGATTTTAATTCCCGCTCTAAACTGATAGCGGCCATATGCGCTTCGCCGGCAGTAGTTCTGACGGCAGCCGGAGTTACGGGGGGAGTAAAGGCAACCTGTTACCCGGGCCTGGAAAATAGATTTCCCCGGGAGACAGAGTATGTTCCGGGAAAAAGTGTAACAGATTCCAATATTATAACCTCTCCCGGGCCCGCTTATGCAATGGAGTTTGCTCTTAAAATTGTTTTAAATCTTATGGGAAAGGATAGCAAAGAAAAGCTGGCAAAAGCCCTTTTATATAAAAACAAATGCTAGGCTACCTTATTATCCTGTTTATAGCTCTGCCCGTTGCCGAACTTGCGGTTTTGCTTGAGGCCGGTAGGCTGATAGGGGTTTTGCCTACGGTAGCAGTGGTAGTGGTAACCGGTGCGGCCGGTGCGGCCCTGGCCCGGAGTCAGGGTTTTAAGATAATAACTAAAATAAAGAGAAGTCTCAGTTCAGGAGTTATTCCGGGCCGGGATTTAATTGAAGGGGCAATGGTGCTCGGAGGAGGGGTTCTGCTTCTTACACCCGGGTTTATTACCGACCTTTGCGGTTTTGCGGCCCTCATACCCGTTTCAAGGGGATTCATAGTAAATCTTATAAGAAAAAAATTTGAAAAAGAAATAAATTCCCGGGAAGTTACCATAGTGGATACTTATGGGTATACAGAAACAGAAGATGATAACCATAAGCTTCCGGGTGAGTAAAAAAAATAAATCCCTTTGGGTTGCTTAAAAAATTTAAACTTGTTATACTCCACAATTAAAATTATAAGGTAAAAGAATTTTTTTATGGACTTAATTGATCTTCATACCCATACTTTTTTTTCGGACGGGGTTTTAAGCCCCGCAGAGCTGGTATACAGGTGCAGTTTCGGGGGCCTGGAGGCTGTTGCTTTAACAGACCATGCGGACTATTCAAATATAAATCAGGTGATAGAGGGAGCGGTAAAAGCTTCATCCGTTTTAAGTGAGAAATATGGTATTTTTGTGCTGCCTGGGGTTGAATTGA
>PWQF01000147.1 GCA_003556865.1 Elusimicrobiota bacterium
GGAAAAGGGGGACCCCGAGCCCTCGTCCCCCTTATCCTTCTGTTAAGGGTTTATGGAATATGCCGACTATAATTAATAACGTGGAGACCCTGGCCAATATACCCGTAATAACGGAAAAAGGGGGCAAATGGTTTTCCAAAGTGGGCAGCGGAGAATCAAAGGGAACCAAGGTTTTTGCCCTTACCGGTAAGGTGAAAAATTCCGGTCTTGTTGAAGTGCCCATGGGTACCTCCCTGAGAGAGATTATATACGATATAGGGGGGGGGCTGGAAGGGGAAGGAAAATTCAAGGCGGTCCAGACAGGTGGGCCTTCGGGAGGGGTTATTCCCGCAGAATACCTGGATTCCCCCGTTGATTACGAGAATCTTCAGCAAATGGGTTCCATAATGGGTTCGGGCGGTATGATTGTAATGGACTCTTATGACTGTATGATTGATGTTGCCCGTTTTTATTTAAGGTTCTGCGTGGACGAGTCCTGCGGTAAATGTCCGCCCTGCAGAATAGGGGGGTACCAGCTCTTAAATATTTTAAATCATATAGCAAAGGGCAGGGGCCGGTTATCGCATATAGAGAAAATAAAATCTATATCAAATACCATGTCCAAGGCTTCCCTTTGCGGGCTGGGGCAGACCGCTCCCAATCCGGTTTTTTCAACTTTAAAATATTTTAAAGAAGAATACCTCCAGCATATTAATGAGAAAAAATGTGAGGCGGGAAAATGTTCCCAGCTTTTAAGATATGAGATTGATCAGGAAAAATGCACCAGGTGCTCTATCTGTTTTAAGAAATGCCCGGCTAACGCTATAGAGGGCAGCAGGGAAAAGGGGTTTAATATTATTGAGGATAAATGTATTAAGTGCGGGGATTGTTATGAAGTTTGCCGTTTTGAGGCAATAAAAAAATGAAAAAAATAAATCTAAAGATAAACGGGATTAAGGTAAGTGTAAAAGAGGGCGTGACGATTCTGGATGCCGCAAAAAAGGCCCAGGTTTCAATACCCACCCTCTGCAAGCATCAGGATCTGCCCCCATCTGCGGCCTGCGGAATTTGCATTGTGAAAATTAAGGGTTTTTCCCGCATGCCCAGGGCCTGCTGCACTCCCGTAGAGGAAGGTATGTCTGTAATAACCCAGGACCCGGAAATAATTGAAGTGAGGAGAGGAATTCTGGAACTTATTCTTTCCAATCATCCCAATGATTGTCTTAAGTGCGGAAGGAATAATTTTTGCGAGCTTCAGACCCTTGCCGCTGATTTCGGGATACGGGAAGAAAAATATGAAAAACACCTGCGGGATTTACCCGAGGATAAATCAACCAAAAACATTGAACTTATACCCCAGAAATGCATTCTTTGCGGAAGATGCATAGAGGCCTGCCAGCAGATGCAGGATGTATGGGCTCTATCTTTTTTGGAAAGGGGCTTTTATACCAGGATATCCCCGGCAGGGGATATAGAACTCCGGGAGTCTCCCTGCATACGATGCGGCCAGTGCAGCGCCCATTGCCCTACGGGCGCCATATTCGAGTATGATGAAACCCAGAAGGCCTGGAATGCTCTTATGGATAAAGAAAAGCATTGTGTGGTTCAGATAGCTCCTGCGGTAAGAGTCAGCGCGGGAGAATATTTTGGTTTTAAGCCGGGAGAAAATTTAACCGGGAAACTTTATACCTTATTGAGGCGTATGGGTTTTAATGCTGTCTTTGATACCAGTTTTGGTGCGGATGTTACTGTTATTGAAGAGGCCACAGAGTTTAAGGAAAAGTTTTTTTCCAAAGCCGGGGAGCTGCCCCTGATAACTACCTGCTGTCCTTCGTGGGTAGATTTTATGGAGAAGTTTTACCCAGATATGATAAACCATTTTTCCTCCTGTAAATCTCCCCACCAGATAATGGGGGTGCTTTCAAAGACCTATTATGCCAGGGAAAAAAATATAGATCCTTCAAAAATATTTATGGTTTCAATAATGCCCTGTACTTCTAAAAAATATGAGATAAGCCGTAGTGAGGGGATGTCTGCTTCCGGCTACCAGGATGTGGACCTGGTTCTTACCACCCGGGAACTTTCCCGTATGATTTCCCAGGCAAACCTTGATTTTAAGGCTTTAAAGGAGAGCAGTGCCGACCAAATGCTGGGTAAATACAGCGGAGCGGGCGTGGTATTCGGCACTACGGGGGGGGTTATGGAGGCAGCGCTCAGGACAGCCCATTACTATGCTACGGGTAAAGAGCTTCCGGGCATTGAGTTTAATCCGGTCCGGGGCCTTAAGGGGGTTAAAGAGGCTGTTCATGAGATAAAGGGAAAGAAAATTAAAATAGCTGTAGCCCACGGTATGGGTAATATTGAAAATGTTTTAAATAAAATACGCAAATCAAAAGAAAAGGGGCAGGAACCCCCTTATCATTTTATAGAAGTAATGGCCTGTCCCGGTGGATGCATAGGGGGAGGGGGGCAGCCTTACGGTGTTAATGATGAAATCCGCAAACTTAGGGCCCGGGGCCTTTACGGTGACGATAAGGGAAAAAAAGTACGCTGCTCCCATAAGAACAGAGCGGTAAATAAGCTCTACAGCCAGTTTTTAGGAAAACCGCTGGGAAAAAAAGCCTGTAAGCTTCTGCATACCAAATTTAAGGCCCGCCCCGTTTACATAAAGTAACTCTTTAAGATGATAAAAACTTATATTCCCGGTAAAGAAAAAAAGAGCGGTATAGGTCTTGCCTTAGGCGGGGGGGGTGCCCGGGGTCTTTCCCATTTAAGGATACTTCAGCTTTTTGACCGCTTAAAGTTAAAACCCTCTATTATATCCGGAACCAGCATAGGGGCACTAATAGGGGGACTTTATGCAGCCGGACTGAGCGGCAATGAAATTGAATCGGAATTCAGGGAAATAGATCTTTTAAAAGCCGGATCACTTTTTGACTTAAACTTTAAAGCGGTAGAAGGGCTGATAAAGGGTCGTAAAATTGAAAAGCTTATTAAGAAAAAAGGATTAAAAAAAAGTTTTAATGAACTTGAAATCCCTCTTAAGGTAGTTGCAACTGATTTCTGGGGAGGAAAGGAAAAGGTAATGGATAGCGGGCCTGTTTACAAGGCGGTAAGGGCCAGCATCTCCATTGCGGGCATCTTTGAACCCTTAAGATATTCCGGGCAGATACTTATTGACGGCGGATATGTAAACCCGGTCCCCTATGATATTATAAAAAACCAATCCTATTTAACTGTGGCTGTTGATGTGACCGGAAGCCGCCTCTCGGATGCCGGGGAGGGGGAGAAGCCCTCTATATTTGAGAATATAATATCTGCTTTCCAGATAACCCAGGATATAATTGTGAAAAATAAAATGTCGGTTTCCCCTCCTGATATATATGTGAGGCCTGACCTGAAAAATATTGGTGTGCTGGAGTTTAACAGGATTGACTATATTTTAAAAGAGGCGGAAAAAGATATTCCCCGCTTAAAAGAGCTGCTTTCTGATATTCTTTAAAAAATATTAAGGGCCCTGCTGTAGGTAGTTATCTATATAATCCCTTTCATAGCCGCTTTTAACTTCTGCAGCATAGCAATTTTATCGTTTGGAAACCGGCCGGCAAGGGGAATATGGTTGGAAATATGATCTGAGCGGAAAACTGTTTTTTTAAGCTCAAGACCTTTAATTATTTCATATTCCTCCTTTAAAATTTCTTTCTGTGTAAGTTTTTGAAACTTTCCTTTTACTGCCTTATCGTAAAGGGGTGTTCCCGGGATAAGCATAAGTGACAGAAAAGATAAGAAGTCAGGCTGCATTTGGTTTAAAATTTTTACCGTATCCCTTATGTGTATAGATGAAAGTTCTTTTCCGCCCAGCCCCAAGAGGACCATTACCGAGCTTTTTATGCCTGCGTCTCTGCAGCGCTCCAGGGCC
>PWQF01000304.1 GCA_003556865.1 Elusimicrobiota bacterium
CTGTAGGGGGTCCAGATACGTTTTCCGGCCCGAGGAGGGCTTGCCGGCCATGTGGCCTATACCGGGCAGATCGTTAATATAGAAGATGCATATAAGGACAGCCGCTTTGATTCCTCTGCTGATTCAAAGACTGGTTTTAAGACCCGTTCCGTTTTATGTATGCCTATGAAAAACAGGAAAGACGAGGTTATAGGGGTTTTTCAGGTCTTAAATAAAGAAGAAGGAGTTTTTGCTAAAGAGGACGAGGAGATGCTTACCCTTCTTTCCGGACAGGCTGCCGCAGCCCTTGAGAGCGCCATTCTTTATGAGGAGCTTAAAAAAACATTTGTCTCTTTTATAAAAACTCTTTCCGAGACAATAGATGCCCGGGATCCGGTAACCGCGGGCCATTCCCGCAGGGTCAGCGGCTATTCGGTGAAGATCGGCCGCAAATTAAACTATTCCCCTAAAAAAGTTGAGGTCCTGGAATATGCGGCCCTGGTTCATGACCTGGGTAAAATAGGGGTGAGGGAAGAGGTGCTTACAAAACCCGGAAAGCTGAGCAGGGAAGAATATCTTCATATTCAGTCCCATGCCCGCAAAACCCACAGGATACTTGAAAACATATATTTTCAGCCTGAATACAGCCAGATACCCCCGGCTGCTTCCCTGCACCATGAAAATATTGACGGAAGCGGCTACCCCCTTAAGAAAAAAGCGGATGAGATACCCGAAATGGCAAGAATTATAGCTGTAGCCGATGTATTTGATTCCCTTAGTTATAAAAGGCATTACAGGGTTCCCAAGGCGTTTGAAGATGTTGTAGATCTGATAAGAAAGGGTTCGGGGACCAAGTTTGATCCCCGTATCGCCGGGGCCTTCTTAAATATTAAAGCCGCCGACATTCTTAAGATAATTACAGGGGGACCGGAAGATCCCCGGCCGGAAAAAGAAGAATTAATGGAACTGGAAGAGATAACTGCGGGAGAGATGGCCGATTTAATTAGAAAAGACCCGGATTCAGATAAGGCCGTACTCTTTAAAAAATATTATCCCGCCGCCGAGGAAAATGAAAATTAAAAAATTAATATTATTTCTTTTTGTTCTTATAGCTGCTTCCGTTCTCCGGAGCGGAGCCTATTTCAGGACGTCTCCGGAAAATACTTCCCATTTCAACTATATAATGGGAAGGCTGAAGCTGCGGGAGGGTAGAATAAGGGAAGGGCTGGAGCGCCTTGAAAGGGCGGCAAAACTGGACCCTGAAAGCTCCGCCGTGCGCTACGACCTTATTGAGCTCTATTATCTTATGGGTAATAATTCCGAGGCCAGAATTACGGGAGAAGAACTGCTGGTCCTTAAGCCCCGGGATACTGATCTTATGGAATTGATGGCTGAAATATATAACAGGCTTGATGAAAAAGAGCGTGCGGTTGAAATGCTGGAAAAGATAATTGAACTGGAAAAAGATAATGTAAAAGCAAAAACAAGGCTGGCCGCTCACCTTAAAGTTGCCGGCAGGCATAAGGAGGCCCTCCGGCTTTATAAATCCGCCCTTGAGGTAAAGCCCGGGGATAGTTCAATCCTGCTCTCTATTGCCGCTCTTTACCGGGATATGGAAAAGTACAGTGCCGCCCTGAGAACTTATTCCCGGGCGGCCGGGGAGGGCGCAGAGAAAAGAGAGGTTAACCTGCAGCGCTCCCGCATTTATTCCGATACAGGGAAATATCTAAAAGCTGAAGAGGCCCTGAAAAAAAATATAGAAAAAGATTCAAGAGATATCCAATCCCTTTATCTTCTGGCAGATATTTACCGCTCCTGGGGAAAACATGAAAAATCCGAAGAAGTATATAAAAACCTGCTGGAGTTAACTGATAATGAATACGGCATAAAGATTGGCCTGGGAGCAGTTTATATAGAAGCAAATATGGAGGAAAAGGCAAAAGAGGTTTTCAGGAATATTACCCGGGAGCACCCGGAGGAGTTTTTGGGATGGTATCTGCTGGGACTTTCAAAACTTTTCGGTTCCGATTATGCCGGGGCCCTGGAGGCCTTTAAGGAAGGAGCTGAAATAGACCAGACCGCCGAGCTTTATTTCAATATGGGGGTGGCAGCCGATAAACTGGACAGGGATAGTGACTCCTACCGGTTTTTTGAAAAGAGCATAGAACTGGACCCCGAATACCACCTTGCCCTTAACTACCTGGGATACTCATGGGCTGATAAGGGGATAAACCTGGATGCTGCCGAGGAATATATTAAAAGAGCCCTGAAAATCAAACCCGGCAAGGCCGCCTATATTGATTCCCTGGGCTGGGTCTTTTACCGTCAGGGCAGGTACAGGGAGGCTTTTACGAAGCTGGAAAGGGCGGCCCGTCTGGAAAGGGATCCCATCATATTTAAGCACCTGGGGGATGTTTACCTTAAGCTTGGAAAATCCAATGCTGCGGAACGTATTTACCGTGAGGCCCTGAGGATGGACCCTGAAAAGGAAGATATTATTGAAAGGCTGGAAAATCTGACCCGGTGAATATAAGGGTTTTTGCCTTAATATCATTTCTTCTGCTTACTTCCTGCGCTCGCAGGCTCCCTTCGCCCCCCTCATCCCGTTTCGGGGGCATAATGACGATAGAGTTTCTTTTTCCCGGAGCCGATCATCATTATAAGGTTTATGGCAACTTTATTGTGGAAGGCCGCAGTGACAGGTTTATTATAATCTTTAGCGACACCTCGGCCATGCCCCTTGGAGAAGCCGAAGTTTCCGGGGACCGGGTATATTACAGGGGGATGAAAATGGAGGAGGATTTAACACAGTTTTTAAGGTACTGGCCTCTTTTATTTAACCCGGATAAGGGGAGGAGGATTGAATCGCTGAATATTTCAGATATAAAGATAAATTATCTCAGCTGGATAAAGACAGAAAAGGGGCACTTTCCCTCCCGGCTTAATATAGAGACTCCCCAGAGAGAGATCAGTATAGGCATAAGGTATGGAAGTTAAAGCCCCGGCAAAAATAAACCTTTTCCTGAATGTGGGAAATAAGAGAGAGGATTCCTATCACGATTTAATATCTATAATGCAGAAGGTCTCTCTTTTTGATATAATAAAAATAAATCCCGCCCAAGAATTCAGTTTTAAAGCTCCTTCCTGGATACCTGAAAAAGAGAATCTGGCTTACCTGGCGGCGGAAAAATTTTTTCAAACAGCGCCTGTTGAGAAAAAGTGTGCCATAGAACTTGAAAAGAATATACCTGCCGGGGCGGGACTGGGGGGAGGTTCTTCTGATGCAGCCGCCGTCTTAAAAGGCCTTAACCGTTTTTTCAATACGGGGCTTTCCCGGGATAAGCTTGAATCCCTGGGTGAGGATCTGGGAAGCGATGTCAATTTTTTCCTTTATGAAGGGGGCTCTCTTGTGGAGGGAAGGGGGGAAAAAATAACCCCCCTTGAAACCGGTAAAAAAATAAACTACAGAGTACTTCTTGTTGACCCGGGTATAAATATTTCTACCCGAAAAGTCTATAATGAGTACCCGGGAGGCCGGTTGACAGAGGGAAAAGAAGTAAATAACATAATTAGTAAATACAGGGATTTAGAGTGGCCTCTCCTGCTTAGAAACGATTTAGAGGAGACGGTTTTCAGGATGTATCCGGTCTTAAAAGATCTTAAGAACAGGCTGGAAAACTGGGGCACTTTTCCCCTGCTTTCAGGGAGCGGGTCCTGTATGTTTGCTATATCAGAAGATGTTAAGCTCCTGGAATCTGTATGCAGCGTAGTTAGAAATAGTTTTAAATTTAATACCTACTTATTAAATACCATTTAGCTGGGGTGTGGCCAAGCGGCAAGGCAGGGGCTTTTGGAGCCTCCATTCGCAGGTTCGAATCCTGCCACCCCAGCCA
>PWQF01000042.1 GCA_003556865.1 Elusimicrobiota bacterium
ATTAAGTTTGATTTTTATTATGTAAATGTTAAGATAATACAATTGTTTCAGATAATGCCGGTAAATTAAGGTGTTATAAAAGAAATAATATAAAAAGTTATGGGTTCGGAATTAAGTTTTAAATGTCTTTTCTGCGGTTCCTGCTGCCGGCAGGAAGGTTATGTGTTCATAGAAAGAAAAGAGGTTTCCGGAATCGCTTCGGTTCTGGGTATAAGCCCGGGCCGGTTTATGAGGGAATATTCAGACAGCTACCATTGCAGTCTGAGGTTAAAGGGCGACTACAAGGAGCCCTGTATTTTTCTTGAAAAAAACAGGTGCCTTATTTATGAAGAAAGGCCTTCCCAGTGCAGGACATTTCCTTTCTGGGGGGAGATTTGTAAATATCCGGAAAAAGTAAAAGAACTTATTTCCTACTGCAGGGGTGTTAGCGTAAAAGGGGGTATAAATGAGTAAGTTTACTGCCGTGCTGGCCGTCAGCCTTATTTTGTTGACAGGCCCCGGGTGCCAGAAAGAGGAGGGATATTTGATGGCGGAAGAAAAAAATCTTAATGCAAAAATAATGGTTTCTTCGGGCGGAAATGAAATCGGAGAAATAGTGATAGAACTTTTTCCTGAAAAGGCCCCGGAAACAGTTAGAAATTTTGCCTTCCTGGCGGAAGGAAAAAAAGAGTACCGGGACCCTGAAACCAATGAATGGGTTAAAGGCAGGTTTTATGACGGTCTTATATTTCACAGGATTATTGAGGGTTTTATGATACAGGGGGGGGATCCCCTGGGAACAGGCCGGGGCGGCCCGGGCTACCGGTTTGATTGTGAAATAAGCGATGAGGTCAGCTTTGACAAACCCGGCCGGCTGGCTATGGCAAATGCCGGTCCAAATACCAACGGCAGCCAGTTTTTTATTACAGTTGCCCCCACCCCCTGGCTTGACGGGAACCATACTATTTTCGGCCAGGTAAAAGAAGGTATGGATATTGTTATGAAAATTTCTAAACTTCCTACCGGGCCCGGAGATGTTCCCTAGGAACCGGTTCTTATGGAAAAGGTTGAAATAAGGGGAGCCCCGGAAGGCTTTTGGGAAGATGAAAAAGATTAAAATAGAAAAACTTAAAAAAGAAGAGCTTTTAGAAAAAAATGTTTTCAGCTGGCCTGTATGGGAAAAAGAAGAATCTCTTTTCCCCTGGAGCTATGATACCTGCGAGCAGTGCTACATACTTGAGGGGAGGGCCTCAGTAAAACCGGATAAAGGGGAAGAAGCGGAGTTCGGGGCCGGGGATTTTGTGACTTTCCCGGAGGGTATGAACTGCACCTGGGAAATAAAAAAGAAAATAAGAAAACATTATAAGATGGGGTGAGTGGGCCGGCCTTGTTATTATGAAAAGAATCAATGCAGATAAAGCCCTTTCCTCTCTTACCAAACCCCAGCACCCGGTGCTGCTTGTATCAGGAAGCAGGGATGAAAAGATAAATTTTATGGCGGCGGGATGGGTTATGAGAACCTCCCTTGATCCTCCCCTTATGGCTGTATCTGTGGGCCACGGTAGATATACCTATGCCCTTATGAAGAAATATCCGGAGTTTGTTTTAAGTTACCCTGCTGAGGGACAGGAAAAGCTTATCGAGCTGGGAGGCAGCTTTTCTGGAAGGGAAACAGATAAGTTTTCCAAAACAGATGAGCCTTTAGAAGAGGGTAAAGAGGTTAAGCTGCCTATTTTTAAAGGGGCAAGGGTTAACTTTGAGTGCCGTAAAGTGGATGCATTTAAAACCGGAGACCATACCATTTTTATAGGCCGCGTAGCCTCAGCCTCAGGAAACCCTGATCTGAACCCTTTAATAAATATCGGGAACTATACGTACCGGGAGTTTAAACTATGAGTAATTATAATATTATAGAGATTGAAAAGGCCTACCGCCTGGTAAACCACGGGCCCGTAGTTATGGTTTCCACATCCGATTCTGAAGGAAATTATAATATTGCCCCTGTAGCCTGGAACTGTCCCGTAAGAAAG
Organism: Elusimicrobiota bacterium; assembly: GCA_003556865.1. The sequence continues at coordinate 2,010 of PWQF01000042.1, forward strand.
AGCCCTTCCAGGATACTTTTAGGTATAGGCACTTCCCATAAAACATACCATAACCTGTCTGAGAAGAAAGAGTTTATTATCTGTGTTCCCAATTATTCTGCTGCGGATTTTGTCAGATACTGCGGTTCGGTATCAGGTGATAAGGAAAATAAGTTTGATAAATATCCGGCCGGAACGGAAAAAGGGGAGAAGGTTGATGCCCTTATACCTGCAGGTTTTACGGGATATATGGAGTGCGGCCTCCACCGGGAGATTAAATTAGGGTCACTCTCTCTTGTAATAGGAGAGGTTCTTAAGGCCGGGGCCTCATTACGGGCTTTTAAGGAGAGGGTCCGGCCGGAAGATAAAGATGGGAGAACTCTTCATCACCTGGGAGGCGGGGATTTCGGAATTATCACAGAAGTTTTACGCAGTAAAGAGAAATGAAAATTCTTACAGCTTTAATCTTAATCTCTTTTTTTAATTTTTCCTTTTCCTACGGCGCTGCCCGGGAGAAGAGCCTGGGACTGGGAATATCCCTCGGACCGATGGCGGGTATAAGCCTTAAAACCTGGAGGGGCCCGGAAAGTGCCATTGATGCTATTTTTTCCTGGGACAAAAGTAAATTTGTCTTTTCAGTAGGTTTTTTAAGACATATATTCAGCGGCGTGGAGGAAGGGTATGACCAGTTCCCTCTTTACTACGGACTGGGGTCAAAAGTGGAAATAAAAAATGACGACCCCGACAGCAGCACAGTCGGAATCAGGTTTTCCGGAGGGATATCTTACCTCCTTCCCGCACAGCCTCTGGACCTCTTTTTAGAGCTGGTCCCTGTTCTGGGTATTGTTCCGGATACGGACCTTAAAATGGAAGCGGCGGCAGGGTTCAGATACTATTTTTAAGCTATGAAAAAGCTTTCTAAGACAAACGATCCCGGAAAATATGAGAAGAAATGGGCCGATTACTGGCTGAAGAACAGAACCTTTGCCTCCTGTCCGGATAAACGAGAACCTTACTGCCTGGTGATCCCCCCCCCAAATATAACGGGAGCCCTGCATATGGGACATGCACTTAATAATGTGCTTCAGGATATAATAATAAGGCACCGTAAAATAACCGGATGCAACACTATGTGGCAGCCCGGAACGGATCACGGGGGCATAGCCACCCAGAATGTGGTTGAAAGGCTTATTCTTTCCCGGGAAGGCAAGACCCGGACCCAGCTGGGAAGAGAAGAGTTTCTGGAGAGGATGAAATCCTGGAAGGAAGAGTCGGGGGGGACAATAATAAGCCAGCTTAAGCGGCTGGGATGCGGCTGTGACTGGGAGAGGATCCGCTTCACAATGGACAGCCAATGTTCCCGGGCCGTAAACGAGGCTTTTGTTAGGCTTTTTAACCAGGGCCTGATTTACAGGGGTGAGTATATGATAAACTACTGCCCCCGCTGTCTTACCGCCCTCTCGGATATAGAGGTGGAAAATGAGCAGAGAAACTCCAAGCTCTGGTATATAAAATACCTGGTTGAGGGTAAGGAAGGTGAATATGTTACGGTTGCCACTACCCGTCCGGAAACGATGCTGGGCGATACAGCATTGGCTGTAAATCCTGAAGATGAAAGATATGCTCACCTTAAAGATGAAACAGTATTGCTTCCCTTCATAGGAAGGAAGCTGAAGATAATAGAAGACGAATTTGTTGACCCCCAGTTCGGGACGGGAATAGTGAAAGTGACCCCCGCCCATGATCCCAATGACTTTGAAATGGGCAAAAGGCATGACCTGGAGTTTGTCAGGGTAATAAACGAGGAAGCTGTGATGACAGCCGAGGCTGCTGAGTTTAAGGGCCTGGACCGGAAGGAGTGCAGAAAAAAAATACTGG
>PWQF01000239.1 GCA_003556865.1 Elusimicrobiota bacterium
ATATGGTTGTTCTGGTAGCTATTATTACCATGGGCAGATCTTTTGCCTTTAAAATCTTTTTAGGGAAAGTTGTAATGGCCTCTTTTATACTCGGAACTTTTTTAAGCCCTTCTTTTTACTTAAGTTTATCCGGCGGATTTGCAGCCTGGGCTGCAATGAGCTTACTTTACAGGCCGCTGGGTAAGCTGGGCCCAGTGGGAGTAAGTATTTCCGGTGCAGTCTCACACAGTTTGGCCCAGGCGGCAGTGGCTTATTTTATCTTAATAAGACATTGGGGGCTTTTTTATCTTCTGCCCTTAATTCTTTTTTCCTCGGCATTTTCCGGCTGGATTACAGGGATTATTGCAGTTTCGGTCTCTCCGGCTGTAGCAAAATCTTCCCGCAGAAAAATATACCTTGCCTCTGGTTCTGAAAGAAGAATCAATATGATGAAATCCCGGGGCCTGCCCCTGATTGTGGCGCCTACGGGCATCAGGGAAGATAGTCCGACCGTGGAGGACGAACCGGAATCATTTGCTCTCAGGCAGGCGGAGAAAAAACTTTTAAAGGCAGTTGAAAATCTTAGGCCTCCGGGAGTGGCGGTAGCAGCGGATACCATAGTTGAGTCCGGGGGAAAAATTTATGTAAAACCAAGAGATTCCGGCGAAGCGGAAAAAATGATAAGGGAGTTAAGCAACAGTGTTCAAAATGTATATACTGCGGTTATTGCACAAAATATACATAGCGGGGTAAGGCATCAGGCTGTAGAAAAAACTGCTCTTCGACTTAAAAAGATTCCGGAAGTAGTAATAAAGCAGCTTGCCTCTGAAAATATGGATAAGTCCGGAGGGTATGCCCTTCAGGGCTTAAAAGATAAATATATAAAATGGATGAGGGGCAGCTACAGTAATGCGGTGGGATTTCCTTTAAAAACAGCTGCTCGGCTTATCATAAAGGCGGAGAAGGAGCTTCACCCTCCTCCCTTTCCCCCCTTGGCGGCTGAATAATATCCTGATTTATGTCTATACTGGCTCTCCGGGTAATATTTCCCATCCAGTGATTGTAAAGCGAAGAACGTTTTTTCTGAAGAATCTCTTCCCTCAGGTCCAGTCCTTTCTGTTCAAAATTTTCAAGAGTTTGGTGCCTATTTTGGTAATAAAGCTTAAGTTCCGGCTCTGAAATAACAGCCGATGATATAATAAACCTCTCAAGTTTCTGGGCGGCTATATTTTTCTTTATCATCTCTTCAAAATCCCCGGGAGACATATCCAGGTTAAACTGAAGTGTCTGCCTGTATATGTGCATATTAAACTCACCTTCGTGCTGAAATTGGGGTAGGCTCTGTATGGTGTTTATGATTTCTTCATCTGAAACACGTATACCCAGCCTTTTGGCCTCCTGCAGTAAAAGTTCCTGATTAATTAGTGAGGCCAGGGTCTGTTGTCGGAGAGAAGCTGCTGTTTCGTCGGTAAGTGATTCCTCGCTTTCCTGCCTGAACCGCATTAGTCTCCTGGAATATTCAGCCTGAAAATCTCTTAATTCAATTCTGGAACCGTTAACTTTAGCGGCATAGGTTTTAAGTCCTCCTGTACCATACCAGAAAAATATTCCTATAATAAACATAAAGGCAACAGCCCACAATACCTTTTTCATATGTTTTCGCATTTTATTCATCATAACAATTGTCATATTATAATAAATAAATTGAAAATTCAAATTTTTTCTGATATATATATATGTCATGATAACAGTAGTGGATTATAAGCTGGGAAATATTAAAAGCGTTTTCCGGGCCTTTGAGAGGATAAAGGTCCCGGCTGTTATTTCTTCCCGGCCGGAGGATATCGAAAAAGCAGAAGCGGTGGTGGTGCCAGGGGTGGGGGCATTTAAAAAGGCAATGCAGAACCTGAAGTCTCTGGGCTTAATTAATCCTCTTAAAAAACATATGTTCGGAGGCAAACCTTATTTGGGTATATGCCTGGGTCTTCAGATTCTTTTCAGCCGCAGTTTTGAACACGGTACTAATAGCGGTTTAGGTATTATAAGAGGGGAAGTAATAAAATTAAAGAAAGTGGTTAAAATACCGCATATGGGTTGGAATGAAGTAGAGTGCACAGCTCCTATGCATATTTTTAATGGAATAGAAAAGGGCTCTTATTTTTACTTTGACCACTCGTACCATGTTTTGCCGCAGGGTAAGTTTAAATCCGCAAAATGTAGCTACGGGATATGTTTTGTATGCGCCGTGGGAGTTGGTAATATATACGGAGTTCAGTTTCATCCCGAAAAAAGCGGGGAAAAGGGGTTAAAAATGCTTAGAAATTTTTCAGAATTATGCTTGCCAAAAGAATAATTCCCTGTCTGGATGTTAAAGACGGCAGGGTGGTTAAGGGGGTTGAATTTAAAAACCTAAAGGATGCCGGAGATCCCGTGGAAGCCGGGCGAAAGTATTCAGAGGAGGGAGCAGACGAGCTGGTCTTTCTTGATATAAATGCTTCCTCAGAAAATCGGCAGGCTAAAATTGATCTGGTTGACAGGACTGCAAAAAGTGTATTTATTCCTTTTACTGTGGGGGGGGGTATAAGCAAGCTGGAGGATATAAGGGCAATACTTAGGGCCGGGGCGGATAAAGTGTCTATAAATACTGCAGCGGTTAAAAATCCGGAATTATTAAAGAAGGCTTCCCTGGAATTCGGGGCGCAATGTATCGTATGCGCAATTGATGCCAAGAAAAAATCTAAAGAAAAATGGGAGGTTTATTTAAAAGGAGGCAGGGAACCTGCAGGAATAGATGCTGTAGAATGGGCCTGGCAGGCCTGGGGCCTTGGGGCGGGGGAGATACTGCTTACCAGTATGGATGCTGACGGGACAAAAGATGGTTATGACATAGAACTCACAAAAGCTGTTTCCCGAAAGGTTAATATCCCGGTTATAGCTTCCGGAGGAGCGGGAACCCTTGAGCATCTGGCGGAGGTAATTAAATACGGTAAAGCAGATGCGGTGCTGGCTGCCTCCATATTTCATTTTGGAAAATACAGCATAAGGGAGGCAAAAGAGTATCTTAAAAAACAGTCTATCCCGGTACGGCTTTAAATGGAGCGGCTTAAACTTCTTTTAAAAATTCCTTTATCCTGTCCAGACCTTTAGTAATATTTTCCATTGAGGTGGCATAAGAAAGCCTTATAAAGGAGGGTGCCCCAAAACCCTCCCCCGGCACTACGGCCACAAGCTTTTCTTTTAAAAGTTTTTGAGCAAAATCTGAAGAAGAAGTTATTTTTCCTCCTAAAAAGTTGCTTATGTCCGGAAATATGTAAAAGGCCCCATCAGGCCGGTTCACATTTAATCCTTTAATGGAGCAGAGCTGGCTGTACATGTAATTCCTTCTTTTCTTAAACTCATTCAGCATTTGTTTTACTGCTTCCGGGCTTCGGGAAGAGTCAAGGGCTTTAATGGCGGCATACTGTGAAATAGTGGAGGGGTTAGAAGTTGAATGTGACTGGAGCCGTCCGCAGGCGGATATAATATCTTTGGGGCCGGCGGCATATCCTATTCGCCACCCGGTCATGGCATAGGCCTTGGAAACCCCGTTTACTATAACTGCCTGTTTTTTAATCTCCTTTGAAAGGGCGGCTATGCTGATGAATTTACAGTTATAAGTAAGGTGTTCATAAATTTCATCAGATATTACAGTAATACCGCTTTTAATAATAATTTCAGCCAGGCCCTTAAGTTCTTTTTCTGTGTATACAGATCCGGTAGGGTTAGAGGGGGAATTTAATATAAGGGCTTTTGTCCTGGAATTTATCTTTTTACTTAGAATTTCAGGGGTTATTTTAAAATCCCGGGAAGATTTAACTTCCACAGGAGTAGCTCCGGCTGCTCTTACCATCTCAGGGTATGAAACCCAGTAGGGTGCAGGTATTATAACTTCGTCTCCTTCGCCGCTAAGGCACATAATTAAGTTGAAAAGAGAGTGTTTGGCCCCGCAGCTTATTATTATTTCATCCCGGGAGTAAGAAAGTCCATTGTTTCTTTTAAGCTTTCGGCATACCGAATCCTTTAAGGCAGCCAGTCCGCTGGCGGGAGTATACTTTGTCTCTCCCCTGTTTATGGCTTCTATAGCGGCTTCTTTTATAAACTGGGGGGTATCGAAATCCGGTTCTCCGGCTCCAAAACCTATGACATCCCGGCCCTCGCTTTTAAGCTCTTTTGCCTTGGCGGAAATGGCCAGGGTTGGAGAAGTCTTTATTTGTTGAGCAAGTTTTGAGAAATCCATAACAAATTTTATTTTAAGAAAAATAATAAAACTTGCAAGTTGTATTTATTAAAATAAAGCCTCAACTTTATTTTAAGCTGTTATCCCCATTTTTTTTCTAGGTGAGGAGGGGTTATTTATAGAAAATAAAATACTTTTTTTATAATGTTGACAGTTAAGGTAAAAGTTTATTATCATAGGCAAACTGAATCAGGTTCAGCTGTTTTAGTGTACCCTCGTAGCTCAATGGATAGAGCAACGGCCTTCTAAGCCGTAGGTTGGGCGTTCGAGTCGCCCCGAGGGTACCAAAAGGCTGCAGTTTAAATATATAAAGAATAAATTTTTAAAATTGTGAGTGGGCCGCTAGCTCAACCGGCAGAGCAACGGACTCTTAATCCGTAGGTTCGGGGTTCGATTCCCTGGCGGCTCACCACCTGAATAGAGCGAAGAATAAAAATTTTGTCGCGGTGGCGGAATTGGCAGACGCGCCAGGTTTAGGACCTGGTTCCTTCGGAGTGCGAGTTCAAGTCTCGCCCGCGACACCAATGATGAGGGAAGATAGTAAATAGAAGGATAAATTAATGCAGGAACTTAAATATAATATTAAAGAAAAGGGAGATTGCTTAGCTGAAATCGAAATTGAAGTCCCATGGGAAAAAGCTGCGGGGGAAATAGAAAAAATATACAGGGAGATAAGTTCGGGGCTAAGTTTGCCGGGTTTTAGGAAAGGGAAAGTGCCCCTGGATATGGTTAAGGAACGTTTCGGGGAAGAAGCAAAGCAGGAAATGATACGCAAAATCTCTCCCCGCCTTTTGAGGGAAGTGCTGGAAAAGGAAAATATATACCCGGTAATTACTCCCGAGATGATTGAGTATGAGTTAAAGCCCTCTAAGCCTTTTAGGCTTAAGTTTAAAATAGAAAAAATGTCTGAAATTACACCTAAAAAATATAAAAAGATGAAGCTTAGCAAAAAAATTCATAAGGTGGGGGATAGTGATGTTAAAAAGACACTCAACAATCTTAAAGAGCAGAATCCTAAACTGGAGGCTAAGGAGGGGGGGGCAGAAATAGGGGATTATGCAATGGTTGAGTTTTGCGTTTTTCTGGATTCAAAAAAAATAGACCTGGGCAGGGAAAACCGCAGGTTTCTGGAGTTGGGGAAAGAAAATTTTTTACCCGGTTTTGATTCTAATATAACCGGGATGAAAAAAGGGGAGGAGAAGGAGTTCGTATATAAATTTCCGTCGGATTACAGCCGGAGTGAACTGAGCGGGCAGGAGGCGGTTTTTAAGCTTATCCTTAAAGAACTTAAGGGTAAGCTGCTCCCCAAAGATAAAGAAATTGCAGAGGCCATGGGTCTTAAAAACCCGGATGAATTAAAAAAGCATATAAGTCTCAGTCTTAAAAAACAGCTTGACTCTTCCTCCGAAAAAGAGGTTGAAAACCAGATTCTCGATCAGCTTTTAGAAAAAAATGATTTTAAAGTGCCTTCAGGACTAGTAGAAGAAAGGACTGGGGAAATGGTTAAGCAGATGCAGGGCTACATAAAGCAGAAGGGAGGTGACCCTGAAGAAATTGACAGGGAAAAAGTGAAACAGAGGGCTGAAAAAGAGATAAAAGCCGGGGTTTTGCTGGGGGAAATAGCCCGGGAGGAAGGGATTAAGTTAAGTGATGATGATATAGAGAAAAGGAAAAAAGAAATAGCAGGTCAGATAGGCACTAATGACCCCTCTGAAACAGAAAAATACCTGGATCGGGATGCGCTCCTGGCCCAAAAAGTTTTTACCTTTATAAAGGGTAACGCCAAAATATCGGAAAAGAAAGTTAAGGGAGAAAAATAATCATGACAGCAAAAAAAGAGATAAAGGAAGAGGCCATGCAGCTTGTGCCCATGGTGGTTGAAAAATCTCACCGGGGGGAAAGGGCGTTTGATATATATTCACGCCTTTTAAAAGACAGGATAATATTTGTGGGCACCCCCATAAACGACAATATTTCCAACCTCATAATTGCCCAGTTGCTTTTTCTTGAAGCGGAAAATCCTGATAAAGAAATTTCCCTCTATATAAATTCTCCCGGAGGTGTGGTTACAGCCGGGCTGGCCATTTATGATACAATGCAGTATATATCTCCTACAATATCTACTATCTGCATGGGCCAGGCTGCTTCAATGGGAGCCATGCTTCTGGCTGCCGGAGCCAGCGGCAAAAGGTTTGCTCTTCCCAATTCCAGGATACTGATACACCAGCCTCTGGGAGGAGTACAGGGCCAGGCTACGGATATAGGTATACAGGCAAAAGAAATAATGAGGGTAAAAGACTGTATCAATAAGATACTGGTAAAACATACCGGTCAGCCTATAGAAAAAATTGAAAAGGATACGGAAAGGGATTTTTTTATGAGCGCTGAAAGGGCCCGGGAATACGGAATAGTTGATGAAGTAATATCCTCCCGCAAGGAAATAGATGGTGGGAAATCTAAAGAAGATGATAAAAAGTAAATGACTGAAAATATTGACTTCAACTTAAAAAGATGTGATTTTTGCGGCAAAAGCGAGGCCCAGGCAAAAAAACTTATAGGGGACGGGCAGACTCTTATCTGCGCGGATTGTGTCCGGTCGGCTCATTCCATACTGGAGGGAAGCCTAAAGGAGGAGCGAAAAAGTCAGATAGCCCGGGTGCCCCGGCCCAGCCAGATAAAAAAGCAGCTTGATGAATTTATTATAGGTCAGGATGAGGCCAAAAAAGTTATTTCTGTAGCTGTATATAATCATTATAAGAGAATCGGGGCGGGCCTTGAAGATAAAGAAAAAAATGATCTGCAGGAAAAAAAGAGTCCTGAAGTTAACGATTTTGTGGAACTTGAAAAATCCAATATACTTCTACTTGGGCCAACCGGTACCGGGAAGACCCTTCTGGCTCGAACCCTGGCCGGGATACTTAATGTACCTTTTGCAATTGCCGATGCCACAACTCTTACAGAGGCCGGTTACGTGGGGGATGATGTGGAGAATATACTGCTTCGCCTTCTTCAGAATGCCTCCTTTAACAGGAATCTTGCCCAATGGGGTATTATTTATGTAGATGAGATAGATAAGATTTCCAGGAAATCGGAAAACCCTTCTATAACCCGGGACGTTTCGGGGGAAGGGGTTCAGCAGGCCCTTCTTAAGATAATAGAAGGCACTGTGGCGGATATAAATCCCAAGGGTGGGAGGAAACATCCCCAGCAGAAATGTATTCAAATGGATACTAAAAATATTCTTTTTATCTGCGGAGGCGCCTTTAGCGGACTTGAAGACATAATCGCTCACAGAGTTAGTGAAAAACAGGTAGGTTTTAAAGCAACGCTGGTAAGGGAGAAAAGTTCGGATGTCGGAGAGATTTTTAAATATGTGCAGCCTGAAGACCTTATTAAATACGGTCTTATACCTGAACTTGTGGGCCGGCTGCCTGTAATGGGCCCCCTTCATGATCTTAACCGAGAAGATCTGGTTAGGATACTCTCTGAGCCCAGAAACTCTATTGTAAGGCAGTATAAAAAGCTTTTTGCCATTGACGGGATAAAACTGGAATTTACTTCTGAAGCATTGGATAAGGTTGCCACTCTGGCTATAGGGAAATACAGGGGGGCCAGGGGCTTGAGGACAGTAATAGAGAAAGTTATGCTTAAGGTTATGTATGATGTTCCGGACCAAAAAGGAGTAAGTGAATGTCTTATTACAGGTGATGTTATTGAAAAAGGAAGTGATCCGGTACTGAAAAAAAGCGCTTAACAGAATGGCAAAATTTAAGACCGTAAAAAATACCTTTCCCTTACTTCCTGTAAGGGATGTAGTTGTTTTCCCCCATATGATGATACCTCTTGCAGTGGGAAGAAAAAAGTCCCTTAAGGCACTGGAAGCGGCTCAGGGAAGCAATAAATCTTTAGTTATTGCTGCCCAGAAGGATATTTATAATGAGTCTCCCGGAAGAGAAGATATATATAGAACCGGGGTGGTGGCGGAAATAGTCCAGATACTTGATTTGCCGGATGGTTCCAAGAGAGTTCTGGCTGATGCCGGGTCCCGGGTATTAATAAAAAAAATATCTTCGGATGAGGGTAGCCTGTATGCTGAGGTGGAGTTTGCTGCAGAAACCCGCAGAAGCAAAACTGTCCGTACCGACGCCCTGATGAGGAGATCAAAAGACCTTTTTGAACAGTATATGCATTTAAAACCCGGGGTGCATGCCGAGCCTTCGGAAGTTAATCAGGAGATAGAAGATCCTTCCATGTTCTGTGATGTTTTAGCCGGGTATATGGGCCTGTCAAAAAAACAGGCGCAGCCTTTGCTGGATGAATTAAATCCTGCCCGGAGACTTGAGAAACTTATACGTATTCTGGAAAAAGAGATAGAAGTCTTAAAGATAAAAAGAGAAATAGAGGGGAAGGTAAAAAAGAGGTTTGAGCAATCCCAGAAAGAGTATTTTCTTTCAGAACAGATGAAAGCCATTAAGGAGGAACTGGATAAATCTAAATCCGGTACTGACGATGAAATAGGCTCTTTTGAGAAAAAAATAAGCCGTGCTCCCATGACCGGAGAGGCTAAAAGGCAGGCCCGGACGGAATTGGGGCGGCTAAAAAAAATGATGCCTTTTTCTCCCGAAGCCACGGTTATAAGGACATACCTGGAATGGCTGCTTAAGCTGCCCTGGAATAATTGCACCCGGGACAACATAAACCTGGGTGAAGCTTCTGAGATACTGGAAAAGGAACATTACGGTCTCGGGGAGGCTAAAGAGAGGATACTTGAATACCTGGCAGTGGCCAAGCTTTCAGATGAGCTGAAGGCGCCCATACTCTGTTTTGTGGGTCCCCCCGGAACGGGTAAGACATCTTTTGGGCGTTCCATAGCCCATGCCATAGGCAGGAAATTTGCCCGGATTTCACTGGGAGGGGTAAGAGACGAAGCCGAAATAAGGGGGCATCGTCGCACCTATATAGGTTCCCTGCCGGGCCGTATCATACAGTCGGTGGCAAAAGTTAATACCAAAAATCCTGTTTTTCTTCTGGATGAAGTAGATAAAATGGGAAAAGATTTCAGGGGGGACCCGGCATCCGCTCTTCTGGAAGCCCTTGATCCGGAGCAGAACAGAAATTTCAGCGACCATTTCCTTGAAGTTTCATTTGATTTGTCCCAGGTCATGTTCATAACTACGGCAAACACTACATCCACCATACCCCCTTCTCTGCTGGACAGGATGGAAATAATAAAATTCCCCGGATATACTACGGAAGAGAAGGTTAATATAGCTGAAAAATTTATTATTCCCAAGCAGTTGAACCGGACCGGCCTTAAAAAAGCGCATTTTAAAATAAGCTCCGGGGCAGTTAAGCATATAATAAATAACTATACCCGTGAGGCGGGAGTAAGAAATCTGGAAAGAGAAATAGGGGGAGTATTAAGGAAGCTGGCCCGAGAAAAAGCGGAAGGTAAAGTTAAGAAGAAGAACCTTAGTTTAAGGAATATCTCAGAATATATGGGCATTCCCCGTTTTAGCTATAACCGGGCCGGGAAAAATGAAGTGGGTGTGGCTTCAGGTCTATCCTGGTCTGAGAAAGGGGGGGAAACTCTTTCCATAGAGGTTTCCCTTATGCCTGGTGAAGGAAAATTGCGGCTGACCGGAACCCTGGGTGATGTTATGAAAGAGTCTGCGCAGGCAGCCTTAAGTTATGTCCGGGCAAATGCGTCCTCTCTCCGGGTTCCTCCGGATTTCTATAAAAAAAATGATATCCATATACATGTTCCGGCAGGTGCTGTTCCCAAGGAAGGACCTTCTGCCGGGATAACTATATGTACCGCCCTGGTTTCAGCGCTCCGGGGAGTGCCTGTAAAAAAAGATGTTGTAATGACCGGGGAAATAACCTTAAGAGGTCGGGTTTTGGAGATAGGGGGATTTAAAGAAAAGTGCATCGCGGCTCACCGGGACAAGTTTAAAAAAGTTATTTTCCCTAAAGATAATGAGAAAAATTTAAGCCAGGTTCCAAAACAGATAAGAAAAAGCATTAAGTTTGTTGCTGCAGATAATTTTATGCAGGTTATGAAGGAGGCCTTCCCTAAATAATTTGACAAGAGGCTTTCGGATAAGTTAAATAGCATAGGAACCCGGCGGATGCAAGACTTTCGGGGTTTAATAAAGTAAGGCGTGGGCCCGTAGCTCAGCTGGTAGAGCAACGCCCTTTTAAGGCGTGGGTCGAAGGTTCGAACCCTTCCGGGCTCACCAATTTTTGTTTCCCGGAAAATAAATGTATAGGCAAGACTTTGCTTTATTTCCGATAAAAAGAGATAGTCAGGTTGACATTAAAGGTTATATTGTTAATATAAAGCTATGAAGAAAAAAATTCATCCTAAAGTTCATAAAGCCCAGGTTAGCTGCGCTTGCGGAGCTCAGTTTGAGCTCCTTTCTACCAGGGAAAAGTTCCGCGTGGAGATATGCTCCCAGTGCCATCCTTTTTTTACCGGTGAGCAGAAACTGCTGGATACGGCGGGCCGCGTGGAAAAATTTGAGAGAAAATACTGCCGGAACAAAAAGTCCTCGTAGAAGTTTATCCCTTCTTACGCGCCCTGAACCGGGCGCGTTTTTTTATTTATGATAGAAAAATTCCAGGAACTTAAAAAAGAGTTTAAGGATGTAGAAAAAAAGCTTACCCTTACTGAAGTAATATCCAATCCTGAAAAACTGAAAAAATATTCACAGCGGCACGGAGAGCTGAAGGAAGTGGTTGAAAACTATAATAAATACCTGAAGCTAAAAGAAGAACTTTCCCAGGCCCGGCAGATGGCATCAGAGGAAAGCGGGGAAATGAAAAATATGGCTCTTGAAGAGAGCAGGGTCCTTAAAAGAAAAATAAAAAATCTGAAAGAAAAGCTTATGGGCTTTCTTATCCCGGAGGATCCGGATGAAAAAAAAGATGTGCTTATGGAAATTCGTGCTGCTGTGGGAGGTGATGAGGCCGGACTCTTCTGCGCTGACCTTTACCGGATGTATTCCAGATATGCCCAAAATATGGGGTGGAAAAGTGACATATATAGCGTAAATAAAACCGGTCTGGGGGGGCTGAAGGAAATAATTTTTACCCTGGAAGGTAAAAAGGTTTTCCAGAATCTTAAATATGAAAGCGGGGTTCACAGGGTCCAGAGAGTACCGGAGACAGAAACAGGGGGCAGGATACATACTTCCGCCTGTACCGTGGCTGTTCTTCCCCAAGCAGATACAGAAGAGATAAAGATTAATAATAAAGACCTGAGGATAGATACTTACCGGGCTTCCGGGAGCGGGGGGCAGCATGTCAACGTTACCGATTCGGCAGTCAGAATAACCCACATACCCACCGGCACCGTTGTCCAGTGCCAGGATGAAAGGTCTCAGCATCAGAATAAGCGAAAGGCCTTTAATATGCTTCGCGCAAGGCTGAAGGAATTGCAAAAAATAGAAAGGGAACGCAAAGAAAAAAACCGACGTAAAAGTCAGGTCGGTTCAGGTGACAGAAGCGAAAAGATAAGTACCTATAATTTTCCCCAGAACAGAATAACCGACCACCGGGCAGAAATATCGGTATATAATATAGACTCTGTAATGGATGGGGATCTGGGGTCTCTCCTGGATAAGTTAAGAAAAGAGATTTACCGTAAACAAATTGAGGATATTGAAAAGGGCATATAGGCCGGATACAAATATAAAAGAACTTATTGAAGAGGGAACGATGATTCTCAGCCGCGCCGGAGTATCTTCACCGCGCCGGGAAACCATTAGGCTTCTGGCCGCCGTTTCCGGAAAACCGGAAATTGAGATAAGAGCCGGGTTTATAAAATCCATTAAAAAAAATGAAGAAAAAGAATACCGGGATTTTATAAAAAAGAGGTCCCGGGGCATACCCCTCCAGTACATATTAAAGAAGGCTTTTTTTATGGATCTGGAACTTTTTGTGGATGAAAGAGTCCTTATCCCTCGCTGCGAGACAGAAATACTGGCTCTGGAAAGTATAAAAGAACTTAAAAAAATAAAAGGAAAAAAAAGGGTTCTGGACCTGGGCACAGGAAGCGGCTCTGTTGCATTGTGGCTGGCTTTAAATGCTGACTGCAGGGTGGATGCGGTAGATATATCTTCTCAGGCGCTGGAGGTGGCATCAATGAACGCTGCGGCTCTGGGGGTTAAGGAGAAAATAAGATTTATAGAGAGGGATATAAGAGAACCCTATTCATTTATCTGCGGAAAAAATTATGATATTATAGTTTCCAACCCCCCTTATGTAAGCTTAAGTCAGTATCCGGACCTTTCCCGGGAGGTTAAGATGGAGCCGGAGTTAGCTCTCAAAGGTGGAAAAAGGGGAATTAAATATATAAAATTCATATTGGAGCATTACAGGAGTTTCTTATCTCCCGGAGGAAAAATCCTTCTGGAAATTAGTTTTTCCCAGAAAGAGGAGGCAGAAAAACTGGCCGGACCAGGCTGCAGTCTGATAAAAGATTTAAGCGGGATCTACCGGGTGGTAAAAATAGGTAAATGAAAGAGAAAGAGTTGAAAATAGCAGTCAGAGGGCCAGCCCGGTTAACCGGGAGGGTTAAGGTTTCAGGTTCCAAGAATGCCGTGTTACCCATACTGGCCGCTACGCTTATTACAGATAAAAAATGTATATTACGGAATGTTCCCCGTCTTAGTGACATAACTGTTATGTGCGGGTTGCTTGAGATGCTGGGTAAAAAAATAACATGGAAAGATTCCGGGCTTGAAATAGTAACCGCAGGAGAGATAGGGGGGGTTACCCCTTATGAGATGGTTCGGAAGCTGAGAGCTTCAGTGCTGGTTATGGGAGGTCTGGCTTCCAGAAAGAAGAAATTAAAGGTGGCCCTTCCGGGAGGGTGCGCCATAGGAGAGAGGCCCATAGATATACACCTGAGGGGTTTTGCGAAACTTGGCGCTGAAACCTCAGTTTCAGGCGGCTTTATAAATATGAATGCTGAAAATTTAGGGGCGGCCAGGATAAACCTGGATTTCCCTTCTGTAGGAGCAACGGAGAATCTTGCAATAGCGGCCTGCGGCAGCACCGATAAGACCGTTCTTGAAAATATAGCCGCCGAACCGGAAATTGAAGAGCTTTTTTCCTTCTTGAAAAGCCTTGGCGCAAAAGTTAAATACAGCGGCAGCACCGTTTCAATAAAAGGGCGCAGCAGGTACGGAGGTTCGGATTTTACTGTTATGGATGACAGGATACAGGCAGGAACCTATATGATAGCCGGCGCACTTCCGGGTTCAAATATAAGAATGGATTTTTCTTCTCCCGAGACTCTGGATTCCCTTAAAGAAAAACTTATGGAATGCGGCGCGGAAATTGAAGAGGGCAGGAGGTTTATACGGGTAAAGGGCCCTTCTGTACTTAAGTCAACCGATGTGCGGACTTCTCCCTATCCGGGCTTCCCAACCGATATGCAGGCCCCTTTTATGGCGCTTATGGCTTTAGCTCCCGGCACCAGCGTAATAAACGAAACAGTTTTTGAAAACCGGTTTCTGCATTGCGGAGAGCTCCGGAGAATGGGGGCAGATATTGAGATAAAGGGTCAGGTGGCGGTTGTCGGGGGAGAGAACCGTCTGGGCGGGGCGCCGGTAAGGGCAAAAGATTTAAGAGGAGGGGCGGCCCTGGTGATAGCGGCTCTGGGAGCGGAAGGCATTACCAGAATAAGCGGCACCTGGCATATAAGGAGGGGGTATCATAATATTGTAGAGAATTTTAAAAAGCTGGGAGCGGATATATGGACAGAATAGATAAAATAATAAAGGAAGTTAAGAAAGAGGGAGACCGGGCCTTAATTAAATACACCCTTAAGTTTGACCAGGTAAAAATAGCTAAAGATGAAATAGAGGTAACTGAAAACCAGAGGGAAGAGCTGGCGGCGGGAACAGAGGTAAATATCCTTAAAATGCTTAAACAGGCAGCTCAAAACATAGAAAGATATTCTGGCAATAAGCCCTCCACCAGGATTTCGGAGAATCAGGGCATTAAAATAACAGACCGGTACATACCTGTGGAAAAAGCGGGCATTTATGTTCCGGGAGGAAAATTCCCTTATCCTTCAACTGTTTTAATGTGCGCCATTCCCGCCCGCCAGGCTGGGGTGAAAGAGATAATAATGAGCACTCCTCCCGGAAATCTTGGCCCGGCGGTGGCTGCCGCTGCAAATATAGCAGGAGTAGACAGGATATTCAGGGTGGGTGGGGTGCAGGCAATAGCGGCCCTGGCCTTCGGGACGGAGACTATTCCGGCGGTAAATAAAATTGCGGGCCCCGGAAACAGTTATGTGCAGGAGGCAAAGCTGCGCTTAAGCGGCGTGGTTGGCATAGATATGGTTGCCGGGCCCAGCGAAGTGGTGATAA
>PWQF01000044.1 GCA_003556865.1 Elusimicrobiota bacterium
ATTGAGGGAGATTTTTCCGGCGCCGTTTCACAGGTTCTTGAAGAGGTTAAGAAATGGATGGAATAGTTCTTATAAATAAACCCCCCGGATGCACCTCTTATGATATTGTGAGAAAATTAAAGAGATTTCCGGAAATTTCAAAAATAGGTCACGGGGGGACACTTGATCCGGCAGCCGGAGGGCTGCTGGTTATCTTAACCGGGGAGGGGTGCAAGATTTCCCGCATCTTTCTTAAAGCCCGGAAAAGTTATAAGGCCGCGGTAAAACTGGGCGCTTTTTCCTCTACGGGAGACGCCACCGGAATTTTAGAAAGAAAAGGAGAAACCGATTTCAGCCCGGAAGAGGTCCGTAAGGCTGTTTCGGGTTTTAAGGGAGAATACCGGCACAGGGTGCCCTCCTACTCTTCTAAAAAATATAAGGGGAAGACCTTTTATAAGATAAAAAGATCAGGAAAAGCTCCCCCCGAAAGAGAACAGATATCCTATATCTACGAGATAGAATTTGAGGGCTTAAGGGGGTCAGAAATTTTTTTCAGGGCCGCTGTCTCTTCGGGAACTTACATACGCACCCTTGCAGAAGATATAGCTTCCCGCCTGGGGACCTGGGGCTACCTTCATTCGCTTACCAGGACATCCGTGGGGAAATTTAAACTTGATATGAGCGTCCCGCCGGTGGAGGATAGGTGGAAGGATGGGTTCATACCCCTGCAGGAAGGCATGCAGCTTTTTCCCCATATAATAGTTGACCGGGCAGCAGCAGAAAAGTTAAACCACGGCATCTCTTTTTCTCCGCTTAATATTATTAAGAGCGAAGGCGATATCAGCAGGGGGGTATTCGGGGTTTTCTCACCGCAGAAGGAGCTTAAGGCCCTGGCCTGTAAAAACGATGCCGGAGCATATGAACTTAAAAGGGTCCTTAAAGTTGCTGATTAAATACTCTGAAGAGACTTTCTCCTCAAACCGGAAAACATCCCTGACCATAGGTGAGTTTGACGGGTTTCACCGCGGGCATATGAAAATAATAAAGAGAACCTTAAAGATGGCCCGCCAGACCGGCTCCCTTTCGGCGGCTGTAACCTTTCAGAGGGGCTATCCCTCCCTCTTCTCCCTGAAAGAGAAACTTTATATGTTTGGCAAAGCGGGCTTTGATATTGCAGTTATATTCAGGAAAGGGGGCGAGTGGAGGAACTGGAATCCCCGTTTCTTTACGGAAAAATTTCTCTTTAAGAAAATGTCTGCGAAAAATATAATCGTGGGAGAAGATTTCAGGTTTGGAAAAAAGAGGGAGGGCAGCATAAAAACTCTCCGTGAGCTTGAAAGCAGGGGTGTTGAAACGCATATATGTGAAACAGAAAAAGCAGACGGAAAAAAAATATCCTCTTCACTTATAAGAGATCTTATTACAAAAGGGGAGATAAAAAGTTACCGGCTCTTTTGCGGCCGCAACTATTTTTTCAGGGCAAATATAATAAAGGGAAAACAGCTGGGCCGGAAACTTGGGTTTCCCACTGTTAATTTTTCAGTTCCCCCGGAAAAGCTTCTGCCCCAAGGCGTCTTTTTCTGCCGTGGATTGTTAGGGGAGGGGAAAGAAGATTATTTGCCGGGTGCCTGCTTTTTAAGAGCCCCCACCGATTCCGGGGCGGCAGTAGCCGAGGTTCATTTCATAGATTACAGGCCGGAATTAAAAAAGGATCTGGCGGGAGCGGAAATCTTAAAAAAGATAAGCACTATAAAAAAGATTGATTCCCTTGAAATGCTTTCAGAAAAAATAGCCCGGGATGTGAAAAAAGCAAAAGAGCTGGCCGGAAGTTTTAATTGAGATATCATTTCCTTGAAAAATAGAAAAGAGGGAAGTTTCCTGACGCTTGCCTCCCGTAAAGAGCCCGTAAAAGAAAAATTTGACGTAATACTTGTCACTGCTGACGCATATGTGGACCATCCCTCTTTTGGTTCTGCTGTTATAGGGAGGTATTTAGAGTCTCTGGGTTTAAATGTGGCTCTTATCGCCCGACCGGATTATAAAACCAGCCGGGATTTCAGGCTCCTCGGGGCCCCCTCACTTTTTTTCGGGGTGACTGCCGGCAACCTTGATTCTTTGACCGCCCTGTACACGTCACAGAGAAAAATAAGAAGCACTGATGCCTATAGCCCCGGCGGTGAAACAGGCGCCAGGCCTTATCTGCCCAGCATAGTATACACAAACCGTATTAAAGAGTCATTTAAGGGGGTTCCCGTTATCCTTGGAGGGCTGGAGGCCAGTCTCAGAAGGATATCCCATTATGATTATTATCAGAACAAGGTGCGCCGCTCTGTGCTGCTGGATTCAAAGGCCGATATGCTGGTATACGGCAACGGGGAGGCCCCTCTCTCGGAACTTGTATCCCGCTTAAGGTCTGGGGAGAGATTTTGCAGTATTAAAGATATTAGGGGGACTGCTGTTCCGGTTACTTCTTCTTCTTTAAAAAAAATCAGTAAGGAGGCCCTGACTCTTCCTTCCCATAAAGAAGTCTCCTCTGAGCCGGAAAAGTTCAGCTTAATGACAAAAATTGTTTATGAGAACCTCAGCCCCTACACCGGCCGTACCCTCCTTCAGGAGGGGGCAGGCAGGGGAGTAAAGGTTAACCCCCCTGCTTTTCCCCTTAAAAAGTCTGAAATAGACAGGATATACCGACTTCCCTTTCAGAGGAAAGCCCACCCGTATTACTTAAAAAATATACCGGCCTTAACTACGGTTAAAAGCTCTATAATTTCACACCGGGGCTGCTACGGGGGCTGCAGTTTCTGTTCTCTTTCCCTCCATCAGGGTAAATTTATTCAGTCAAGATCTCTTTCCTCGATAATAAGAGAAGCTGAAAAAATAGCAGGGGAGGGGTATGCAACCATAAGCGATATCGGGGGGCCTACGGCCAATATGTACGGCACATCCTGCCGGTCCGCGGATATTATGAAAAGGTGCCGCAGAATAAGCTGCCTTTACCCCCAACCCTGCCCCCATTTAAACAGCTCGGCCCGCAAGTACCTGAAGGTCTTAAGTGCGGTAAAAAATATAAAGAATATAAAAAATGTATATATTTCTTCCGGAATAAGATGCGACCTGGCCCTGAAAGATAAGAGTTTTATTCAAATACTGGCATCTGAGTATGTTCCCGGGCACCTCTCAGCGGCACCGGAACATATATGTGAGGCTGTCCTGAAAGTTATGGGTAAACCTTCATCTGAAAAATATGAGAAGTTTAAGAATATTTTTAAAGAGGCCTCGGCAAGGGCGGGCCGCAGACAGTACCTGATGCCTTATTTTATAGTGGGCCATCCCGGCGCTGATTCAGAGACCGAAGCCGCCCTGGCCTCTTATATTAAGAAAGAGAAGATAAATATCAGGCAGGTCCAGGAATTCTGCCCCTCTCCTATGACTGCTTCAACCTCAATTTATTTCACCTCTATTAATCCCTTTACCGGGGAAAAGGTTTATGCGGAAAAGAAAAGTTCCATTAAGAAAAAATGGAAAAATAATTTATTGAGAAACTGATTCCCGCTGCCTGACCGCTTCAAAGATAAGAACCGTCGCCGCCTGTGCCGCATTAAGGGAGTCGGCAAGCCCCTTCATTTCAATATGCAGGGGACTGGCATCTTTCCATATGGAGGATAGGCCTTTTTTTTCGTTTCCTATGCATATGGCGCAGGGAAGGGTGAAGTCTGCTTTTGTATAGTTAATGCCCTTTCCCGGAAAGGCCGCAAAAATTCTTATCTCTTTTTTTTTAAGCCAGTTAAAAGCTTCCCTGCTTTCCATAAGAGCCTGGG
>PWQF01000095.1 GCA_003556865.1 Elusimicrobiota bacterium
CGGGTATACGGTGGTGAATATCCGCGAATGGAATGACGCCGTATCGGCTTTCCGTCAAGCCGGTATAGATATAACACGTGATATCACCGATGCCGATGACGGGAATATGATGAAAAATGTTCTTGTTGAGACTGACGAGTTTATGCCTGAGCGTGTTGAACATTGGAAGCGGATTGATTTTGATTCAGGAAGCCTGGGTTTCAGCAGCGGAAACCTGGAGAGTTTCATAGAGGAAAACCGCGCCGAAATATCTGAGAAACTCGGGAATGATATGCTGCTTTTGATGGAAGAGGCCCTGCGCCTCTACCACGACAGGGCCCCCTCCGCCGAGTTTGCCGCTCTCTTTGCCGGGTTCCAGCAGGAGGTTCTTCTCCGTTATAAAAAACAGCAGGAGGCTTCTTCCTCTTTAACTGAAAGTATAGACACGGATGCAGTTAAGGATAGTCCTCTGGAAAAAGAAGAGGAAGGTAGAGATGATCTTTCCGGCTCCCGTTTCTTTTCAGCGCTTCATTCCGGTAGGATGGTTGAGCTAATAGAATTACTTTTAAAATCGCTTCCTGCCGGCAAGGAAATAGAGGCTTTAGTTGATTCCACTTTAGGAGAAAAAGAGAGGCAGGTTTTTTCAGATGTAAAAGAAGTGCTGGGAAATATTAAATACCGCACTGCTTCTGAAATTCCAAATATACTGGATTCGGCAGGTTTAAGCATAGGTTCCGTATTTAACCTTCTTATTAACATATGTTTTAGCCGGGTAGAGTATATTGACCATCCCGGAACGGGGGATATAAGGAAAAGACTTTTAGAAAAAGGCAATATGGATTTACTGCTCGGGTTTAAACCTGATTCTGTCAGCGTCAAGGCCTAAAGGGGAAACATGACCTTTGCCGGCAGCAACAGATACATTATCGCCCCTTTTATGGCTGACAGGGAAAAAAAGAGCGTAACCTTCTTCATACACCATAAACTTCTTAACAAACTTTACCCCCCCCGCGGCTCTCCACTCACGGGTCTGATAGATGCCCTCATAAACCGGGAGCTGCAGCTTTACAGACGGCTGGGGTCAATAGATATCGACAGCCCTGATTATCCGGACCTTTTTGATAGTGAACACTCTTTTGTGAATTCTGATTTTATGCAGGAGAGTTTGCTGGAATACGCCTCGGAAATTTCAATGAAGTTAACTCCCGGGACGGAAAAAAGAGGCAAACTTGCAGGTTATTATAATAAAAGCTTTGTTTTTGATGCCTCAATAAGAAAAAAGGCCTGGGAAACAATATCGCATATGGCAGATTTTACTTTATTTAGCGGGGATAGTGCAAAAGAGGCCTTTAAAATTATATCCCGCCACTTTGATATGCTAAGGGATCCGGAACGGAGAGAAACTCTCCGGGATATACTTCAAGATCTCTCTTCACGTTTAAGGGAAGAGGAAATAGTCCGGGCGGCGGAGCTTGCGGTTTGCCTGGATATAATAAAAAAAGATAATTCTCAAACTTATAAAGAGCTGCTGGAATCAGAAGATATTAAAAGAGAGACGGCTGCTGTGGTGAAAGAGATGGCCCTGTTTCCCCTGAATATAGTAAACCCGTTCGGCGATTATGACGGAGTAGAGGAGTTCAGTGGTCAGCCGGGCATAAATGATCTTATAGTGCCCTCATATATTTCCGGTAAAATATCCGGCGGAAAAAGGTCAACCCCATACTGGCCGCTTACTTCTTTATCCGGGCAAGGCCGCCTTAAAAGAGAACTGCCCGAGGAGATAGATGAGAAAGTTTCTGCTTTTATTAAGTTTGAAGAAGCCAATTATCAGGCCCTGGAAATTTTAAGGAAGAGTTCGGGAATAAGAGAAGAATCAGTTAAACGTCTAAATCTTCTTATGGATGACATGCTTGATTCATATTTTAAATTTCTGGGGTATGACAGGGCTTTAAAAGAAAAAGCAGAACAAATAATGAATAATTTTACTTCAGACTATCATTCCGGGGACAATTGGGGCGCTTACAGCCATTCAAACACCTCCAGCCTTGAAAAAGTGCAAACAATTGAAGAACTGATAAATTTTATGCATACAAAAAATATGCTGGAAGGTGCAGAAGATATTTTTTCCGGTTTCCAGGATTCCGATTACTTTTCGGCGGTAGATTATGCTCTTCTGGAAAGTGAGGAAAAAACTGATTTTTCACTTAAACCTCTTCCCACCTCCGAAGCTTATCTCAATATAGGGGGAGATCCCTCAATATTTAAGCTTAACCTTGGCGGGCGCAAGCCGGTAAGGGCTATTACCCTGGGTACCAGGGCCTGGTTTTATTACAGTATAGGAGGGGCGGGCCATTATGTAAGGCTATACGTTAACCTTGCCCATCCCGCCCGCGGGGGGACTCTTAAACTTAACTGGGTAGAAGGTGGGGCTACCGGGCTGGATTCAATGAGTATGACAAGGTTTAAGGTTTTAAAAGATATAATGGAAGAGTTTAATTTTTCCGCAAGTCTGGCAGGAGCTAGCCTTAAGGCATCTTACAGCAAGGAGAACGGGGCTTCGGAAGCTTATGATATTTACCAGCGTTACAGAATCTTAAGTTCCGTCCTCAGCTACCGTATTAATCATAATTGGAGCAATATTTCATCTATTATTCCCGACCGCAAAAAATATTTGTTATCTATGTCCCGGGGCCTGGCTGCGGATGAGCCTTCGGATGTATACCGGGAAATGCCGGATAAAGTAAGAGAAACAATTAACCTGGAGCTTGAAAGGCTGAAACTTGAAAAAATACCGGAGGCAATTTTAATGGGGCAAAACGCTGTTGATGATTATTACCTCCGTCCCCTCCGGGAAGGATTCAGGAACGGAATTTATTATCTTGATTCGCAGGGGCGTCCCCATATGAGGGAAAGCGTGAATCAGGTTGATCCGTTTAAATATATCTCTTCTTATTTTAAAGAAGGGAGATATGTAGAACTCTCAGAAAATGCTGCCCTGATCTCTTCCATAAAGGGAATGCTTAAATTTAAGCCTTTAGGCAGATTAGGGGTCTACAGCCTTGAAGAGGCCCAAATTAGTACCCCTTCTTCTTCCTATACGGTCCTGGCTTTAAGGCATCCGCATACCGGGGATATAGCTGCTGCGGCTTTTTTCCGGGGAAGCTCTCTTTGGGAAATTGAGGGGAAAGTTAATGAAATAAATTTGACCCGGGCTGAAACTCTTCTTATTGATGCAGGTTATCTTATTCCCGGCCGGTTTGAAAAAAGTTCTTATGACGAGGAAGAGTTATTAAGGGGTTTAAAGGCCTCCTATTCCGGAAGCCTGCCTTCCGGCGCTTCCGGCGGAATGGCTCTCTCCCCCAGGGCTGCTCTTGGAAAGGCGGTATTTAACACTGAATCTCTTAGCCCGCGGGAAGTAGAGGGGAAGATACTTGTTTCCGAATATACATCACCTGAAGATAACCAAAAAATATTTCGCAGCAAAGGGGTTTTAACCGTTTCCGGTTCCATACTCAGCCATGCCTCAATTCTGTCCAGGGAATATGGAAAAGCGGGTATTATTTTAAACAGAGCTGAAATGGGAAATAGACAAATTAAAATGAAAACTGTTTCCATTGATAAATCAGAGAAAGGGGTGACTGAAGAGGGGTTCAGTTACCGGGCTTATAAAAAAGGGGAGGAGGTTCTCCTTAAAGAAGGGGATTATATCTTTATAGACGGCAGTCGGGGTTTTGCCCTGAAGGTTTCCCCTGAATCGGCAACTGCTATCGGTGCCGCGGCGGAAACTGAACTTGCAATAAAAGAAAGAGTAAAAC
>PWQF01000126.1 GCA_003556865.1 Elusimicrobiota bacterium
CTGGCCCTCCCGATCTCATGCCATACGGGGGCAATAAACAAGCCGGTAAGAATAATGCCTAGAACCACCGGGACATAAAGGGCTCCCTGCATGCTTTGATAAACCGGGGAGCCCAGCATTGGTAAGGCAGCCGGAAGCATAAATGTAAATACAGCAGTCAGGAAAATAGGGGCCTCCCATATGCGCCAGCCAAGCTTACGGTAATGATCCCGGGCCTGCGGTGTCTGGTAGGATATATAATTTCCCGTAGCAAAAAGGAGTGTATGCAGACTCCTGTTAAGATCCCTGATAAATTCATCTAATCTGAATAGCCGGGCAAGGTATATAACCGGTATTGCCGCCGCACCCAGAAGAGAATGGGTAAGGTTGCCTTTGAAAACAAGCATCAGTATATCCCCCTTAAACCACCTGATGCTGCGGCCCAGCACAGAAAGGGGAGAGAGGAAATCGCGCTCTCCCACCCTGAATACCCCGTCGTAAAAATCAACGATATATTCTAACTGCTGTTTTCTGTCCGCGGAGGCTTTCTTAAGCAGCTCTCTTTTCTCCCAGAATCCCAACCCTGAGCGGCCTTCCCTTATCCTCTTAATTTCCTCAGCCTCAGAAGAGGTCAGCAGGGATTTCCCTGTAACCGTTCTTTCATACTCATACTCACCTGTGTAGTCATTAAGCCTTTCATATACCGTACTAAGGGTTCCGTCTTCCCGGACAACATTATAGGTGGCTCTTTTAACAATCTTTTCCCGCCCCCGCTCTATAACCAGCATCTCCTGGTTATCATCCAGGGTAATACCTGTAATCTTGGATCTTGCTTTCCTGCCCAGAAGCCGGGCGGTAAAACGGGTTAGCCTTGTATTTACCCCGAAGACCGCTTCACAAAAAAGTAAAACAGATTCCTGCCAGTCATGGCTGGGAGAAGTAGCCGGGGGAAGAAGCCCCTCGGAATGTTTCTGGGCATATGTCAGCCCGTCGTGGGTCCATTTACCGAAAGCAGCAGCAGCATTTCTAAAGACCCAGGCCTCGGTGACTCCAGTCCAGAAGTTATGAACAATCCTGTTGAATATGTCGGCCTCCAGTCCGGTGGAAGTAGCGGATTTTCCGGTTTTGGGGGATACAGGCCTGGTTACATTAATCATCGGGCCGCCCATAGATACAAACCGCTTATTCTTGTCACGCAGGTAATTAAGGGCGTTTTCAAGTGCGCCGGGCATTACCGTATTTTTATCATCAAGGATAGTGACGTTATCAGGGATATTGTCGGACGGAATATTAATGGGTTCACCTCTTTTAAGCTTTTCAAAAAAATCTCCCTCGCTTATATCCAGCCCCAGCATCCTGCTGTAGCCACTGGTGAAAACCGCGCCGCCTTTCTCTTCATTATAGAATAACGGTGAACCGGGGTCCCAAATATGCTTCATTCCCGGCTCCCTGTAGCCGGTGTATGACCCGGGGACGGTGTTTCCGAATATCAAAAGCTCATTAAATGCAAGCACGTTCCCGACTTTCAGGAAAAAATTGTTTGCCTCTTTTCTCTCATAGGCCATATCCGTATCACCGGGTTTAACAAGCTCCTGTTTCTTATGCTCTTTTATATCATTAAGCTTGTTTTCAATTTCCTGCCTGATAAGACTGATCTGCCCCTCATCGGTCTCGGATGAAATCTGTTCCTGAAGATTTTTTATCTCTTCAACTGTTTCCGCAGCCTGGTTATCGTATACAATGTGAAGTTTCTCCACCAGGTTATCTTTTATTATATTTCCACTGCTGTCCCTTTCCTGCTCCCCGATTCTCCAGCAGCGGGAGGCTATATCAAGCTCAAGAACCGTATTGTCTCCGACCAGATCTTCATATACTCCTGCCTCAACATAGTGCCTTCCCTGGCGCAGAAGATATACACACGGTATAGCCCCTTCGCCGTACATTGCGTCAAGAAATATACTCAGCTTTTCCATCTTCATTTTCTCATACTGGGGAATGGTGATTGAAGGCTGATCCTGGAGGTACTGCCGCAGCAGGGTTGCCAGCCTTTCTTCTGCCCGGGACTCGGATATCTTTTTATCTACAAGCTCCTTTGTGAAGCCCATATCAGAAAGAACCCTTCTCAGATGGGGTATGGCGTCATCAAAATCTTCTCTTATATGGTCTGTCTCCGCTGTCTCTAAAATTTCCGGGGCTTTACCTTTAAGTTTATCGGGTATTTCAGTAAGCCCGGATATATCTGAAGCTACCCTGGCGTGTTCTCTGGTATAGGAACTTATAATACCCTCAATCTCTCTTTTCTCCGAAGCCGAGAACCTTACCCCCTCTCTACTCATATCCCTGAAAAAGACCCTGTTATGGTCTCCCCGGTCATTAAGAAGGGTCCGGGCCCGGATCCGGGCAAAATGCTCATCAACCCCGCTCTCGGTAATAATTTTAATTAATTTTTCCCTGGATTCACTGTAGGCCCTTTCTTTTTCCTCATATAGCGGCCGCAGGGTATGCTCATACTCATCTATATGCTCATCAATATATTGGTCATCATATCCCAGTTCTTTTAATAGCCCGGTTACGTTACCCCTGAAATCTTTTATAAACTTACCGAATGCGGGGGTATTTGACACAATAACCGCCGAGTTCTGAAAATATTCGGTGCCGTATTTTTCTATTGTATGCTGAAGGTTAATGAAGTTATCCAGAAGATAGCTGTAAGGCGTGTCGGCTTCAGCTTTGTTTCCTGAGTATTTAGGCATAAAATATATATTCCTGAATACTTCCCCCCTCATTCTCTTAAGGTTTATTGCCCGCTCAAGGTTATCAGTCGACGGATAGTGATCCTCGCCGGCAACCCCTTTCACCAGTCGGGTAACCATAATAAGCAGGTTTCTGGCCACAGGCTCAAATACCCTGTATGATAATATAAATAAGGCGCCGGTATAAATGAAACTTTCATACTGGCCGGCCCATATAAGAGCCCCCGCATATATAAACCTGAGGAAATTAAGCCCCATTGCGTAGACCAGGGAGCGGGTGGTATCGGTAAGTCCTTCAGGAAGCTTCCTCTGGGTTATTATCCGGGTTCCGTCTGAAGAGACGGTCATCTCTTCTGTATCTGTCTCTATTATCCTTATAACTCTCTCCAGAGCCTGCAATCCGGAACCGGAATCGGTTTCACTTTTCCTTTTTTCCACGGTATCCTTCAGCCTGTGGAGCAGAGTCTCCTGGACCTCAAGCTGTGTCTGGAATATCGCCTCATCAAGAATCGCCTGCCGGAGAGTAATATCTGCCAGGGCCTTTTTATGCTTAACGTCAGGATCTATGACCCCTATTTTTTCCCTTAAATTCCCCTGGCGGGCCACGGCTTTGTCGTTTCTTCTTTTCAGCCTCTTAAAACGATATCTTCTGTTAACTATCCTGTTTATATTTCTTTTAACCTCCGCTAAAACAGCTGTAACGTTAAGGCGAATGTGGGCTCCCCAGGTAACGTTATTATCAATATCCCGGAGCATCCTCTCAAGCGCGGATCCAAGAGCCTTTTCCACCCTAACAAAGGCTCTTTCAAAAATAGATTTATCTTCTTGCGCTTCACCGGTTATAAGTTCACCAATGGTATCAATAACCAGCGATTTTATTTCTTCAACCTCGGGAATTATGCCAGGCAGCTCTCTTCCCCTATCCAGGTATTCTTTCAGAACCGCCATCCTCACAGCATCGCTGACGCTTTTCCCTGGTTCTTCTTCAATATCTTCCAGCGCCGTCTTCACCTGTTTAAGCAGCTCAAGAGCGTCCCCTATATCCAGTCCCCTAGA
>PWQF01000221.1 GCA_003556865.1 Elusimicrobiota bacterium
AAAGGAAAGAAGCATATCCGTACCCGGTACCCTCCAGCCATACATTATAGGCGGCGCGGGCCTCGTTAAAACCGCTCTGGGCAAGACCCTCAGTGTTATAAAAAAGAGCGTCGGGTCCCGAAGCCCGGGCATTAAAGGCCCCACCCAGAGCTGAAGGCCGGCTGCCGTACTGGAGCATAAGAAACTGGGCTGCGGGTTTGCCCGCCCCGGCATAGGAAGCTGAATTTGCCGCCAGGCAGGCCAAACCGGCAAGAACCATAGAGGCAATAAACTTTCTCATATTACCTGATAACGGCAAATTTGGCGGTATCATAAAATACTCCGTCGCCGGTCTCCACTTCAACCGCGGCTATGTAAAGGCCGGGGCCCGGAGAAGAGGAACTGAAAACCCATTCAACCTCGTTTTCCGCACCGGGCAAAACAGGGTCTGCAGTTATGGATTTAACCAGGCTTCCGGTTATACTGTATATGTTAACTGTGGCTTCGGTCACACCCGTTGAAAGGTCATAGACTATGCTGACCCGGTCATCGCCCTGGTGCGCTCGCACCGGGGAAGGCCAGGCCCGGGCATTGGATACAGCGGCTCCTCCCCTCACCAGGGGATCCCCGCCAACTGCCATTGAAAAGTTCATCATAAACTCATTATAATACCTGTCGGCAGTATCGGGGCAGTAAATAACAAGGAAATTCTCATCATTTTCATTTGCGGCCCGGCCTGTCCAGTTATAGGAACCGGTAATAACAGCGGCATCTTCGGTTCCCTGGTCTATGACCGCATACTTATGATGAAAGTCCACCCCGTAACCGAACAGGTAGAAAGGAATACCCTGCTCCCTAAGATACTCGGCGGTATTTCTTGAAGAACTCTGCCGGTCCTCCACCAGGCCCTTAACCCTGACTCCCCTTTCCTGGGCCCTTACCAGGGCATCCCTGATTCTCCGCGCGGTTACCTGGGAAAAGGTAAACATGGATACAAGTATGCTTTTTTGAGCCCTTTCAATCATCATCTCTATTTCCCGTGAGGTATCTACTGATGCGGGAGTGAAATAAACCTCAACCGCAACCCCTTCAACATCAACTTTTTTATATCCTGCTGTATGGGTGGCCTTATCTACAGAAAAAAGTCCGTCTCCGTCATTCCACATTGTTAGAAACTCTTCCCGGTAGACCCCGGCCAGTTCAAAGGATTCAATCCATACCGCATTCTGAACACTCTCTTCGGTTCCGAAATAATTGGGATTATAGGAGCCGGTCCAGACCCTCCCTTTTTCAGTAACCGTATTGATAATCACCGCAAACTTGTTATGCATTAACGGATATCCGTCGTTGGAATCGCTTGAGCCGTCATCAATTGAATTGGGGAACTTGTAGATACCGGGATTGCTTACGGCATTCTCACCCCTGTTATTGCCGTAATACTCCTCCATTATATGGTAAATGTTACTGTTGCCGACCACATCCGCGGCATAATGGAAGGCATCCCTTATCTTCTTTGTGGTACTGCTTTGAATACACAGGTAAACATAATCCCCTTTTTCAACTGTTTCCATAAACTTAACAAGGGCGTCGTCTATGGCTATATCAGGGTAGGTGGAATGGGTTGAAGAGGTAAGCCCCTTGTGAGGAGTATTAAAGAAAACGCTTATTGAGCCGGAAGGGAGCCAGGGGCGGGAAGAAGAGGCAAAAGAAAAAGAAGCCGTTCCGATAAATAAGAGTAAAAATAAAGCTCTCTTTTTCAAGATTTTTAATTTAATTTTATCCTGCCTTCCCCGGGTTACTGTTCCCCGTAATATCTTTTCAGGATAGCATCTTCTATAGTCTCTGAGACCTGCCGGTTGACGGGAAATATCTTATCCTCATACTCCCCGTCAATCCGTACGGACGGCCAGCTGACAAAGGCGTCATAACCGTCTCCGTCAAGTATGGAGAAATTAATTTCAAGGGCTCCGTTGAGGGTAACCGCTCCCCGGTACTTTAAAGCGCTTTCAAACCGGTTCCGCTCAAACCTGGTAATTTCAAATCCGATAACAGAGTACTTATCTTCCGAAACCGTGCCGTCCGAAAGAGCCCTTCTTATCTCAGACCGCAGGGCCCGGGAAAATATTCGCATAAGGGGATAAACCCGGTCTGAATCTGTAATCTGACGGGGAAACTCCAAAAAAACCTGACCCCTCCTGCGGTAAACTTCAATATCCTTTATCCTGAAAGCATAATTAAGGTCCACTTCCGCCAGGGCTGTCATATCCCCGGAGGCGGCGCTCCGGTCCACTTCCACCCTTGTAACGCTGAGGGGTTCATCCACCCTGCCCTGCTCTACCCGGACGCTGACCTGTGGCTCCTCCTCCTGGTCAACGGAGGCCTTAAAAGTCTCTATAAGGTCTTCCTCTATTATACCCTTAACCCTCCGGTTTGTTACCCGCACAAGGTCCTGCCATCCGTCCTCCCCCCTATCCTTATCCGGCGCCCGGGCCGGCCAGGAAACCCAGTAGTCGTCTCCGTAGCGGGCCTCCATAAGCCTTACGTCAATCTCCATCTCATTATTTAAAACTACCGTGGCAAACCCGGCCAGGGAGGAATC
This sequence comes from Elusimicrobiota bacterium, assembly GCA_003556865.1. The sequence continues at coordinate 2,579 of PWQF01000221.1, forward strand.
CTCCCGGTCAAAAGTGGATATACCTGTAATATCATAGGTGATTCTCTCTATCCTTTCACTGCTGGGCCTGTTGTTTAATATGGCTTCGGTAACTTCTCTCTCCACTGAAGGTGTGCGGAACTTAACCTGGGGATAAACCCTGCCCGACGAAGAGACATAGGTGGGAAACTCCACGGTATTGCCCTCAATTTTAATCTCCCTTATCTCAACAACATTATTTATTACAACTGTAGCCAGGTCATTGCTGATATCTACACTGGTTACCGAAATACCGGCCGCACCGGCAGGGATAAAAGAGAAGGCCAGCCCCAAAAAGGCCATTATAAATGTTATAAATAATTTTTTCATCTTCTTAAATCAGTTATTTAAAAATATATCAGGGCGCCTTTTTAAGTTTACTAAGTATAAGACCGCCTTAGTAATTATAACTCAAGGGGCGGATTTTCGCAATAAAAAATGAGAGCTGTGCCGTAAAGTTTATATAAGTTTCTAAAAACGCAGGGAAGTTGATATCCGGTGATGGCCCAGGTGATCCCCCAGTTCGCTGAAAGGAAGGAAGGCGGCATAATCAAAACGAAGCAGTACCGTATCAATCTCTCTGCCGTAGCTGGCCCCCAGGCTTATTTCATTCCGGTTAATTCCGGCCCGGAATCCTGTCTTATTCATATCCAGCCAGCCTTCGGCACCCAGGGAGAAGTTAATTCTGTCTGAAGCTGTCCCCATCTCCTGGGCGCGGTAAGATATGGCAACTTCCGGAAGAAGATCCTGGAAAAAAGCAACACTTCCCAACCTGTATCCGGCCCCGGCCTTTATCTCCATAGGCACCCTATCCTCTTTATCTATACCCACGTCTGCGGGAATAATGTTTTTCAAACTTAAACCTATCGGCACTTCCCATACCGGTTCAAAAAGCAGACCCAGGTCCGCTGTCAGGGCACCGGCCGAGGAACCTTTATCATCCCAGAAAGGATCGTCAATATCTTCTTCCTCCCCCTCGGAATACAGGTATTCGTGGCTCAGGTACCTGAAGCTTACCCCCGCCGCCAAACGCATTGGGTAAAGGTCCGGGATTACTTCCGATAAGTCTTTTGCGCCGCTTATCCTGAAAGCGCTGGCCCTGTATATGTCGTCCCCGGTAAAAGAGGCATAGGAAAACCCGAAATTGGCAATACCGAAGACAGGATAGACAGCAGAGGCGAAATTATAGCCC
>PWQF01000034.1 GCA_003556865.1 Elusimicrobiota bacterium
GATTCCAATAATAGATTTTGGGTCCCAATATACCAGGCTTATATGCAGAAAGATAAGGCAGCTGGGGGTAAACAGCAGGGTATACCCTTCATCTACTCCTATGTCTCAGGTAAGCGGTAAGATATACGGAATAATTCTTTCCGGTTCTCCTTCTTCTGCCGCTGCGGAAAAAGCTCTTTCTCCTCACGAGAGTGTATTTAAATTAGGGGTTCCTGTTCTTGGCATATGCTACGGGATGCATATCCTGGTAAATCATATGGGAGGTAGAGTGGGCAAGGGTAATGAAGGGGAGTACGGCAGTTCTTTTATTAATATCAGGAAGAAAAGCCTTCTTTTTAATAATATTCAAGATAAATCCAGGGTTTGGATGAGTCACGGGGACACTATTTTAAAGCTGCCTGAAACATTTGAGGTGACTGCTTCTTCACCTGATCTGGAAAGGGCGGCAATAGAATACCCGGAGAAAAAGCTTTACGGACTTCAGTTTCACCCTGAAGTAGCCCATACCACGGAGGGAAAACAGCTTCTTGAAAACTTTGTTTTTGAAATATGCGGGGCTCCTTCAGACTGGGACCTGGGCGACTGGATTAAGGAGAGTGTAAGGGAAATAAAAAAACAGGTTTCCGGGGGCAGGGTTATTATGGCTCTTTCAGGCGGGGTTGATTCAAGTGTGGCTTCTGCTCTGGTGGCCAGGGCTGCGGGAAAAGATTTTTACCCTGTTTTTGTAAACCACGGTTTGATGAGAGAGAAGGATTTAAAGCGTATAAACGAGGTTTTCATTCAAAAATTGGGAATTAAAGTTAAAGTGGTGGATGCTTCTTCCCGCTTTTTCAGGGCTCTTAAAGGGGTCTATGACCCTGAACAGAAAAGAAAGATAATAGGAAAAGAGTTTATAGATCTCTTTACCCGGGAGGCAAAAAAAATAAGGGGAATAACTCATTTGGCTCAGGGAACCATATTTCCGGATATTATTGAATCGGCTGCATCGGGAGACGGGTCGGCTAAAATAAAATCTCATCATAATGTGGGGGGGCTTCCCGAGAAACTGGATCTGGAACTTATTGAACCGCTCCGGCTTCTGTATAAAGATGAGGTGAGGGAGGCGGGCCTTAAGCTGGGGCTGCCTGAAGCGCTTATCCGGCAGCATCCCTTTCCCGGTCCGGGTCTTGCAGTAAGGATTCTGGGGCCTGTAGACAGAGAAAAAGCAGATATCCTACGCATTGCTGATGAAATAATTGATGAAGAACTCAAAGAGGGAGGTATATATTACAGCCTATGGCAGGCTTTCAGTGTTTTTCTTCCCGTAAAGAGTGTAGGGGTTATGGGAGATGCAAGAACGTATGAAAATGTTCTGGCCTTAAGGTTTGTTAAGTCCAGCGATGCCATGACTGCTTCATGGGCTCCTCTCCCCCACAGGGTCCTGGAGAGAATTTCTACCAGAATAGTGAACAGCATTTCCGGGATAAACAGAGTAGTATATGATGTTACAAATAAACCGCCGGGGACCATAGAGTGGGAGTAAAAGAATACTATTTTGAAGTTATTCCCAGGGAGGAGTCTGCCCATTCACGTAGAGTAAGGGATGATATTAACAGTTTGCTGGGGGGGGATATAGGTCCGGTAAGTGTGAGAAAGGTATACCGTCTCAAGGGCAGAATAGTTCCGCGATGCATGCAAAAAATAGTATATGACCTTTTACTTGACCCTGTAGTTGAAGATCTAACTGACCGGGAAGAATTTAATCAGGAATCTCCTGCTGTAGTTGTAAGATATAAGCAGTGCGTGCTTGACTGCGAAAGCCAGGCTCTTCTTCAGGCACTTGAAATAGCGGGAATAAAGGGAGTCTCGAAAGCAGAAACTGAAAGGAAATATGTTTTTCAGAAAAAAACAGATCCGGAAAATTTATCTTATATTGCCCCACGGATTCTATATAATAAAGTAATAGAAAAAGCAGATATTTTCGGATACAGAACAGCAAAAAAAAATAATTGTCCCGCCTCTTATAAAGAGAAAAAAAAAGAGTCCGATATGCCTCCCTCACTCAGTGAGGCTGAAAGAAAAGAAATAAGAAAATATTTTGAAAAGTCCGGACGAAAACCCACCCGGATGGAGCTTGAAATAATAGCTCAGACCTGGAGCGAACATTGCAAGCATAAAACAATGACATCTCCCATTGAATATACAGAGGTCCGGGGCGGAAAAAGAAAAACTGTTTTAATACATAATCTTTTAAAGCAAACAATTTTTAGAGCCACAAAAGAATTAGATAAAAAATACTGTCTCTCTGTTTTTAAGGACAATGCCGGAGTTATATCTCTTGATGATAAAAAGGCAATAGCAATTAAGGCTGAAACCCATAACCATCCCAGCGCCCTTGAGCCATACGGCGGCGCGGCAACGGGTCTGGGGGGAGTAATAAGAGATATTCTTGGTTGCGGTCTGGGAGCAAAACCTGTTTTGAATTTTGATGTGTTTTGTCTGGGTCCCCGCAATATTTCCCGGGAGTTAACTAAAGGCATACTTCATCCGGAGAGAATTTTTAAAGGTGTAGTTAAGGGGGTGGGGGAGTACGGTAACAGAATGGGTATCCCGACATCATCCGGTGCCCTTATTTTTGATGAAGATTATATTTACAACCCCCTTGTATATTGCGGAAGCGTGGGCCTTATGGAGAGGGAGCATGTGGAAAAAAAAGTTTCTCCGGGGGAGCTGATTGTTGTAATTGGGGGAAGAACAGGCAGGGACGGCATAGGGGGAGCCACTTTTTCCTCTCTGGCACTGGATGAAGAAGCTGATTCGGCTTGTGTGCAGATAGGTGATCCGATTACTGAAAAAAAGTTTATGGACGCACTTTTACAGATTCGGGATATGGGGCTGTATAATGCTGTGACAGATTGCGGCGCGGGCGGTTTTTCATCTGCAATCGGGGAAATGGCTTCAGAAACCGGCGCGGAAGTTCACCTGGAAAAAGCTCCGCTGAAATATATGGGACTTGAACCCTGGGAAATTTTTATTTCCGAATCCCAGGAAAGAATGGTTTTAAGCGTTGAAGAAAAAAAATATTCTAAAATAAAGGAAATTCTGGACAGCCAGGATGTTGAATCGGCAGTTTTGGGATCTTTTAATAATAGCGGTCGCCTCCAGGTTTATTATGAAGATAAAATTCAGGCAGATATAGATATGGATTTCCTGCACGATGGCCTTCCCCGTATAAGACAAAAAGCTGTCTGGAAGGAAGATCCCCCTGCCGGATTTAGCTTTCCCGATAAAGATTTAAATGAACTTTTACTGGCTCTTCTGGCTGACCCCAACATTGCCTCAAAAGAAGAGGTGCTCAGGCAGTATGACCATGAAGTTCAGGGAACAAGTGTCGTTAAGCCTTTTATGGGTATAGATCAGGACGCCCCGCAGGATGGGGCTGCTGTATCTTCTTTTCCGGGCAGTAAAAAGGGTATTGCTTTGGGTTTGGGTATAAACCCTTTTTATGGAAAAGTTGATGTCTTTAATATGACAGTTTCTGCAGCTGAAGAATCGGCCAGGAATGCTGTATGTGCGGGAGGAAGAATCGACCGCGCAGCTTTTATGGATAATTTTTGCTGGGGTGATGTTTCCAACCCGAATGTGCTGGGATCTCTGGTAAGGTCTGCCCGTGCCTGTTACTGGGTAAGTAAAGAACTTGGAATCCCTTTTGTATCGGGAAAAGACAGTCTGAATAATTTTTACTTGAAGGGGGGAGAAAGAAA
>PWQF01000181.1 GCA_003556865.1 Elusimicrobiota bacterium
GCCAGGCCTATCAGGTGGCTTGTTGTTAAGCTGGGAGAGCGGGCGGTCCGGTTTAAATTCGGGAATATCAGGGCTTCATATTCAAGCCGGGGCCACTACATGTTTGCGCCCCGTAAAATTAAAATAAAAGAGATTCGCCGGTATGAGGACCTGCTGGAAAGAAACTATGTGATTGCAGATCACAGGAAAAGAAAAAAGATGCTTTTAAGGAGCTTAACCCGTCCCCTGGAGCATACAATGGGCCGGCTGGTTGAAAATAAAGGGCTGCTGGAAGAGATTAATAATTCACTGGAGCATCCCTGCGGGGTTATGGGCAGGTTTCCCGAAAAATACCTTGAACTTCCCCGGCTTGTTATAGAGGCCTGCCTTGTATACCATCAGAAATATTTTCCGGTAGAGGATTCAGAAGGAAATATTTTAAACTCTTTTGTAGTGGCCCGGGACGGCATATCCTCCGACCTGGCCGGTATCAGGGAGGGTTACCAGCGTGTTCTGGTTGCCCGCCTGGAAGATGCGGATTTTTTCATTAAAAAAGACCGCCTTAAACCCCTGCAGGATTATTTACCCGCCCTTAAGGGGATAGAGTTTACGCGCGGCCTGGGCAGTTTATACAATAAAGTAATGAGGGTCAGGGAACTGTCGGAAATAATATCAGACAGGTTAAATTATCCTGCAGCTGCCAGGCAGAAAGTTAAGAGGCTGGCCTTTTTGTCCAAGGCGGATCTTGCCACACATATAGTGGGGGAGTTTCCCGAACTGGAAGGCAGCGCCGGCAGCATCTATGCCCGCATGGACTCGGAGAATCCTGACGTATGCCTGGGCATAGAAGAGCATTATATGCCCAAGGGGCCCGGGGACCCTATCCCCTCCCTGGATGAGGCGGCGGTTGTAGGGGTAGCAGACCGTCTTGACACTGTAGCCGGAAATATAGGAAAGGGGGTCCGGGCCAGCGGCTCTCAGGATCCTTTTGGTATAAGAAGAGCCTGCCGGGGTATGCTTAAAATATTTACCGGTAAGGGCTGGCATATGGACCTGGGCCTTCTTACAGACGAGGCGGTAAAGATTTATAACAGGGAAAAAAAACTTATTCCCTCTTCTGCCGGCCAGGAAATTAAAGATTTTTTGAAGTCAATGATCAGTCAGATTCTGGAGGAAAAGTTTCCTCACGATACTGCCCGCTGCGTGCTTTCCTGGCGGGAGTTAAACCCGGGGGAATCATTAAAGAAAGCAGAGGCTATAGAAAAAATAAGAAAAGGTCCCGGCTTTGACCGGCTGGTAGAGTCCTTTAAACGCATTAATAATATCCTGAGGCAGGCAGGTGAGAAAGAGATAGATGTACCTGATAAATATGATGGCAGAAAATTGCGGCACCGGGATGAAAAAAGAGTTAGCCGCCTGCTGAGGGACAGTGAAAAAGAGGTGGAGAGGGGTATAAAGGAAAAAGATTATGATAAAGTGCTTACCATACTGATATCCCTTAAAAAACCGATAGACAGTTTTTTTGATAATGTGCTGGTAATGGACCCCCGCGAGGAGGTTATGAAAAACAGGCTGGCTCTTTTAAAGAATATACTGGACCTTTTCTCCCCTCTGGGAGATATATCCAAGCTCGAGCTTAAAGATCCCTGTGGTTGAACTTCATATCCGGGTGCTGCCCTCTTCTTCCAGGCGGGAAATCCGGATGCTACCGGACGGTACGATTAAAGCAGCCCTTAAATCCCCTCCTCAAAAGGGGAAAGCCAACAGCGAGCTGGTAAAGTTTCTATCCGGGATGCTTAAAGTGAAGAGAGGGGATATAAAAATAAAATCCGGGTTGAAATCCCGGGACAAGAAAATTCTTATAAGGGGTTCCGATGGAGTTTCCTTCAGGGAGGCCTTAGAGAAGTATTGCAAATAAATTTGACTTTAATTTTTAAATTGTTAAATTGTTAAAAGTTAAAGTCCCGGTTACAAAATTTTTTTATTTAAAAAGGAGAAAATCTAAAATGAACAGCAAGAAATTTGTTTACTTTTTCGGAGCGGACAATACCGAAGGGTCAACGGAAATGAAAGAGATCCTGGGCGGCAAGGGGGCAAACCTTGCCGAGATGGCCAACATAGGACTGCCTGTACCCCCGGGGTTCACTATTACTACCGAGGCATGCAAAGTTTTCAGCGAAACCGGCAGCTACCCTGAAGGGGTCCAGGATGAGATAGAAGAGAACCTCAGGACACTTGAGGATAAAATGGGCAAGAAGCTTGGAGACGACAGCGACCCTCTCCTTGTCTCGGTAAGAAGCGGCGCCGCCCAGTCAATGCCGGGTATGATGGATACTGTTCTTAACCTGGGGCTTAACGATACTTCAGTAAAAGGTCTTGCTACAAAAAGCGGCAACGAACGGTTTGCCTGGGATTCCTACAGAAGGTTTCAGCAGATGTTCGGAAACGTGGTTATGGGTATAGACGGAGAAAAATTTGAAAAAGAACTGGAAAGCCTTAAAGAAAAAAAGGGTGTGGAAAAAGATGTGGACCTTGATGAGAATGATTTAAAGGAACTTGTAGAAATATTTAAAAAAGTCTACCGTGACGAAACCGGCGAAGATTTTCCCGTTGACCCAAGGGAGCAGCTGAAAAAATCAATAGAAGCGGTTTTTGGTTCCTGGAATAACCCCCGGGCCAGAAAGTACCGCCAGCTTAACAACATAACGGGCCTTCTGGGCACGGCGGTCAACGTCCAGGTTATGGTATTCGGTAACTACGGTGAAGGTTCCGCCACCGGCGTAGCTTTTACCCGCAACCCCTCCACCGGAGAAAACCTGATGTACGGGGAATATCTTACCAACGCCCAGGGGGAAGATGTGGTGGCAGGTATAAGAACCCCTCATTATATAACCAGAAAAGATTCACTTCAGTGGGCCGAGGCCAAGGAGGTTTCCGAAGAAGAGAGAAAGAGCGATTACGCCAGTCTCCAGGAGACAATGCCGCAGCTCTTTGAGGAACTTATGCAGGTAAGAGAAAAACTGGAAGATCATTACAAAGATGTCCAGGATCTTGAGTTTACGATTGAACGGGGCAAACTTTATATACTCCAGACAAGAACCGGTAAGCGTACTGGAACCGCTGCGGTAAGGATAGCCGTGGAGATGGAGAAGGAAGGCTTAATAGATAAGAAGACTGCCGTTTTAAGAGTAGAGCCCCAGAAGCTTAACGAACTTCTTCATCCCCAGATTAATCCTGATGAAGTTGTAGAGGTAATAGGTAAGGGGCTTCCGGCTTCGCCGGGGGCGGCTGTGGGAAAGATATATTTTGACTCCGACGAGGCTGAAAAGAAGGTTTCCGAAGGAGAAAAGGTAATGCTGGTAAGAAACGAGACTTCGCCCGACGATATAGGGGGAATGAGCGTTTCCGAAGGAATCCTTACTGCCAAGGGCGGCATGACCTCTCACGCTGCTGTCGTTGCCCGGGGAATGGGAAGTCCCTGCGTGGCCGGCTGCGGAGACCTTTCAATAGATTACTCCAGTAAGGTGGCCAGGTTTGCAGACAGGGAATACTCCCAGGGGGACTGGATTTCAATTAACGGGTCCACCGGGGAAGTTATAGACGGTAAAGCCAAACTGATAGAACCTAAGATGACCGGTGACTTCGAAAAGCTTATGGAATGGGCCGAAGAGTACAGGGAAATGGGTGTAAGGACCAATGCCGATACTCCCGATGACGCTAAAAAGGCAAGGGATTTCGGCGCCGAGGGAATAGGTCTCTGCCGCACGGAACATATGTTCTTCGGTTAAGAAAGGATACCTGCC
>PWQF01000063.1 GCA_003556865.1 Elusimicrobiota bacterium
TCTAATTTCTCAGCTGCCAATGTCGGGCCGAAATCCCAGTATTTTTTCTTTACAACATCTATTATCGCAGTCATGAAATCATCCGGATATTTCCGGTTGGACGGCCGGCCCCTGCCGGCATGCGCTATGGCAGCATCACCTGTTTCTGTTACTCTTTTTACCAAACGTCTGAGATGTCTTGTGGATAGTGAAAGTTCTTCAGCTGCTTCTTTTTGTTTTAACCTGTTTTCTATTACTTTGTGAATCACTTTTAATGTCCTAATTTCCTTTCTGCTCATTCTGATAATGTCCTTTTGCATGAATCACACCTCCTTTGCCATACATGATAGCAAAAGAGGCAAAAGCGGACATTTCTATTTTGCTCAAACCGGACATTATCATTTTGCGCTGACATTAAATTGACAGAAAAGTTTGGGTTTGTTACATTGCAATAAAGGAATGTAGCTCTAGAAGCTGAATCCCGGTCAAAGAAATGCCGGCATATAATATGCGGCATCCTTGCATTTATCTTTGCATCAGCGGAACTGGTTAAAGGGTTTCAGCTATAGAAAATAGGTTAAGCAGAAAAAGAGCTATTTGGTTGTGGAAGGTAAATAAAATTATTTTACTGCTTTCCACCGGGTATGAAAAAGAAGTATAAATGGGAGGTATAATGCTGAGTTTATCTCTAAAGGTAATTGTGGTGCTGTTGGTTTCTATTGCTTTAACCGGGTGTGAGCCAGGCTATGAGCCGGTTGAGGATACAGCTGACGAATGGGAAGCCCCGCCGCAGGAAGAAGAGTTTGAATGGCCCGCGGAGTAAATAGAGCAGAGAAAGTTTATTTACTGAAGTAGCTTAATTTGGTTCCCATAAGGGTAACCCCTCAGGATCATCCTGGGGGTGCCCTTAAGGGCTATGTTAATTGATTAGAAAAGTGACTTAACAAGGAGTATTAATGTTTTTAAAAAGAGCAGCAGTTTTTTTTACAGTCGCCTTTATGGCGGCCGGCCCGGTTTCCGGGCAGCAGCTGGAGCTTATGCCCGGGCATCAAGAAGAAGACGAGGTTGTGGCAACCGTAGACGGGGAAGAGATTCATATGTCCCAGCTTGAAGAAGCGGCCCGGGTTCAGCAGATCAGCTTCCAGATGATGCAGATCAACCCTCAGTTCGGACAGTTTCTTCAGACCGCCGCGGGTCAGGAACTTATGGATGAATACAGAAGATTTGCCCTGGACAACCTTATAAACGAAACTCTTCTTTCCCAGAAAGCCGGGAGGGAAGGCATAGAGGTATCTGAGGCAGAAATAGAGGAGCATTTCAGCCGGCATGTGGAAGAGATAAAAGCCCAGCAGGATATAACCGAGCAGGAACTGGTTCAGGCTTTGCAGCAGCAGGGGGTCTCTTCCCTGGATGAATACCGCCAGATTTTTGTCGAACATTCAAACCTTGAAGAACAGAAACTCCTGGAAGAAGCCGGTGTTGAAGATGCGGATGTCGAAGAATATGTCCAGAGACTCAGGGAAGAAGCAGATATAGAGATACATCTCTGAGTTAATTGAGGTTGGGGCCTTTAAAGCCAGTTAAATCAAAAGGAGAGTAAGTATGTTTAAACTAATGCTGAAATTACTTCCGGCAATAATATTATTTGCCGTATCGGCTTGCGGGGAACCGGAGTATGATGAGTACGAACCGGTAGATATCGGTGAAGCGGAACCGGCAGAACCCCCTCGCGAGGTTCATCCGGCCGACCCCGGTGATGCCGCGCCGCCGCAGGCAATGGAGCCTGACATTCCGCAGGAGGCGATAAAAGATCTTGTTGCCCATTCATCGTATTTAAGCCTCTCCCTTCATGAACAGTATCCTGATGACCCGGAAGCCGTAAACCTCCGGTACGAGGAAAGAATGCAGGAGGTGGCCCAGAGTCACGGGCTGAGCCTTGCTGAAATAGATATGGGGCAAATAGAATCCTATGTAGCTCAGAACCCCGAATTGCTGAGCAGAATACAGCCAAGGGTTATGGAGCTCAGGGAAGAAGAGTACTAAACATCACCCCCTGAAATTCAAATAACGTCACTTTTGAGGAGCTGCCGGTTAGAGCAGCTTAAAGCTGAAGAATTCCCCTCAAAAATAAAAATTAAAAGGGCAGGACTTGCCCTTTTATTTATAAATATATTATATTTGGTATAGGCCTGAAGGTATGGGCGGGGAGGCCTGCCTTATATAATGAAAAATAGATTTAAATTATTACATATTATCCTGCTGGCTCTCTTTCTTTTCTTATCTTCACCTCCCTCCCTATTATTTTCATCTTACCCGGCCCGTGTGACTGATATAAGCAACAGGGATTACTATCCAGCCGTAAAAGAGGCCATAGAAAATGCCCGTGAATCTATTTATATGGCTATCTATTTAATAAGCCTCACTCCGGGTGCCGGGTCCCCGGTCCGGGACCTGTGCCGGAGCCTGGCAGATGCTCATAAAAGGGGAGTCAAGGTAAGGGTTATACTTGATAAAAATGTTAATTTCCGCACCGGGGAGCTGGAGCTGAGGAGCCGGGAGGCATACAGGTATTTAAGAGATGCCGGGGTGGATGTCTCTTATGACGACAGGTATATATACACCCATAATAAAGCCCTGGTAATTGACCGGGAGATTGTTATTGCCGGGAGCGCCAACTGGTCGCAGGCGGCCCTGACCCAAAGCAACGAGACCAGCCTTCTTATAAGGTCTGCTCCCCTGGCTGAAAGCATACTGGAGAGGTTCTCCGGGATCCGTCCCCCCGGCAGGGGGCGAAAAAGGGTTTTTGACCGGGGTGAGGCCCTGGCTTTGAATACGGATTTTATGGGTCCGCACCTGGGCGGAGAGATGATTAGCAGCTCGGACGAAAGGGCTTTTGACCTTTATCTTCTTCTGCTCCGGGAGAAGGATGAGGCAGGGGTTATAGAACTTGATTTCGGGGAGTTTGCTGAAGGCCTGGGGATTGCTGATATGAACCCGTCCGCATACCGCCGTCAGATTATAAAAACGCTGAGAAAACTTGATGATAGGTACGGCCTCCTTGAAACTGAATTTCATCACGGCAGGAATGCCCTGGTAACCCTTACCGGAAGCGGGGTTGGTGATACTTTCCTTATCCCCGCCAGTTACTTTGAATATGGCTGGAACAGGCGCCTTTCCTTAAGCGCCAAGTACTGCTACCTGATAAACAGGTATATGGCAGATGCCGGAGGGAGCTTCACCTGGTCACTGCAGAGGGAGGCCCTGGCCGAGAAGTTTCATCTTTCCCCTCACACCGTAAGCAGCGGGATGATTGAGCTGCGCAGGTTTAATATCATAGATATCAGTTATTCGCCTGTTGCGGACGGGGATTATGAGGGGCGGTCCCCGTCTGTATACGAGATTCTGGGTCTTTACTGCCTGCAGGAGCATTCCGGGGAGCTTTCCCGGCTGGCCCGTGAGTATGGCTCCGGGAGCCTGGATGAAGCATTAAGGTTTGCTTCTGCGGTCTTTAAGGAGAATGATATCCGGGCCCTTGAGGAGATTATCCTCCTTTTTGCCGATTACGGGAAGGCAAAGATGAATAAAGCCTATGAGATTATCTCAGAGATGGCTGTTGATAATCCCCTGAGGAGTTTCCGCTATGCTGTAGGAACGGTAAAGGGTCTCAGGTACCGGGATGTAGAATAACTGAGGATAGAGGCCTGTTTTTAGGGTAAATTTTTGCCCTACGGGCTGTAAAGGTTCTCAGGAGTGCGGGACCTTAGGCGTGTTCCCTTTTAAAGGGAGAGGAGGTGTAGA
>PWQF01000312.1 GCA_003556865.1 Elusimicrobiota bacterium
ATGGAGTTCAGGATAAGTCCCCATATATGCCGATCTTGCTGCCGGGTCTCAAATGATTTTAATGAGCTGTTTACGCAGGCACCGGTAAAAAGAGGCAGGCTTAATTTATTTAAATGCATAGTCCGGCAGCTTAGCAGATGCGGGGTCTTACCCCAAAAAATAAAAAAGCCGGGTGGTGATAATCCCTGTACCCTGGAAAATAAAAGCTATTTTTCTCACCGAAGAGGAGATAAGGAGAGGATGCTGATGTTTGCAATACAGAGTTAATTTAATAAAATTAAAAATCAAAGCTTAAAAGACTTAAAATTCTAAAATCTAGTGCAAAAGTATTTATTTAAAGGAAGATTATTTGAACGGGAAAGAAAAAAATAAAATTAAAGTTGTAATAATAGGCTGTGGTCAAATGGGAGGAGCCATATTGGATTCCTTGTCCAAAGAAAAAAAATATCAGCTAATTGCTGTGGACCCTGACCCTGGAAGCCATTTTAGAGCAGAGGCCTCCGGAGCCCGAACCTTAACCAGTCTGGGCCGGGCACCTGCAGGGCAAATTTATATTATAGCTGTCAAACCACAGGATATTCAGCCGGTGCTGAAAGAGTTGTCAGTTTTTAAGCTTAAAAAAGCAGTGGTAGTAAGTATTGCCGCAGGAATAAAAATTTCCACCCTGGAGGAGAAGCTGCCCCACCTGCATATAATAAGGGCTATGCCTAATATCGCCCTTATTGCGGGAGAGGGGGTTACTGCTCTTGCTTCTGGTCGCAGGGTTTCTTCAGGGGATCTAGATATGGTTAAAGATTTATTTTCTCTGTCCGGAGATTGCCGGATCATCGATGAAAAGCTCTTTGACTCCCTGACCGCTGTTTCCGGATCCGGCCCTGCATATTTTTTTTATATAGCGCACCAAATGGAAAAATTTCTAATAGAAAATGGAATGGAGCCTGCCCCTGCCTCTGAATTAGTTGCCCAGACTATAAAGGGTTCCGGTGAACTTATGGCTAACTCTTCCCGGAGCACAAAGGATCTTATGCAAAGTGTAATTTCTCCCGGGGGAACGACAGAGCAGGCCATTAAATATTTTAAGGAAAAAAATCTGGATAAAATATTTAACACTGCTCTTAAAAAAGCAAGCCTCCGGTCCCGGGAGCTTTCAGGCACAAAAGAAAATGAAAAAAATTAATGTTATTAAATTTACAGATAAGGGGTTAATTCTTCTGGATCAGAGAGCTCTTCCCCTTAAAGAGCGATATGTTATAGTGAACAGCCTAACCGATGCCGTAAACGCCATTAAGGATATGGTGGTTAGGGGAGCTCCGGCCATAGGCATAGCGGCGGCTTATGGCTATTGCCTCGGATTTGATAATAAAAAATTCAGTAAAAGAGAAGATATGTTTTTGCGTATGGGGGAAGTTAAAAAAAAACTTCTTTCTTCCAGGCCCACCGCGGTTAATTTAAAGTGGGCTCTTGATAGAATGGAAGAATGCCTAATGGAAAACAAGGACAAGGAAAAAGAGAAAATATTTAATATGCTCAAAGGTAAAGCTGACAGCATTATGACTGCTCAGGTAGAAGCGGACATAAAAATGGGCAGCTACGGTACAGAACTTTTAAAAAAGCTGAAAAAAGAAAAACTTAATATACTGACCCACTGCAATGCCGGAGCCCTGGCCACCGGAGGCCATGGTACTGCACTGGGAGTTATATCCTCAGCCCACGAGAGCGGCTTGTTAAAAATGCTTTATTTAGATGAGACTCGCCCCCGCCTCCAGGGAGCTAAATTAAGCTGTTATGAGATGGTTCGAAAGAAAATCCCCCATACACTTATCTGCGACAGTGCAGCTGCATTTTTAATGAAAGATGCTAAAATAGATGCAGTTATAACCGGCGCCGACCGCATAGCTCTCAACGGGGATGCCGCAAATAAGATAGGTACTTATTCTCTTTCCCTGGCCGCAAAAAAACATAAGATCCCCTTTTACATAGCGGCACCCCTGTCCACATTTGATTTCTCTGCTTCATCCGGGAATGATATTCAGATAGAATACCGGGATGAGAGAGAGGTGTCTGAAATTATGGGAAAAAGAATTGCCCCTGAGGAAACAGCGGTTCTTAATCCTGCGTTTGATGTTACCCCGGCTGAGTTTATAGATGCATATATAACAGAGAAAGGAGTTTTTGCCGATGTCCCGGAATTACAATAAAACACTTAATCTTCCCTCGACCAGTTTTTCAATGAAGGCCGGCCTGCGCCACAAGGAACCCCAGATACAGCAGATGTGGGAAAAAATGGATCTATATAACCGGATGCTGAAAAAAAATGCCGGCGGGGAAAAATATATACTCCATGATGGCCCCCCTTACGCCAACGGACATATACATATGGGGCATGCCCTTAACCGGACATTAAAGGATATACTTGTTAAGTTTAAACTTATGCAGGGCTTTTATGCTCCTTTTGTGCCCGGGTGGGATTGTCACGGTCTGCCGGTAGAGTTTGAGCTTTTAAAAAGCATAGATAAGGAACAGATAAAGGATAAAGTTAAATTCAGGAGAAAAGCTGCAAATTACGCTATGAAGTTTGTAAAAATACAAAAAAAAGAGTTTAAGCGCCTGGGTTTAAGCGGAGATTGGGACAATCCCTATCTAACTCTGGATAAAAGCTATGAGGAGACAATTATAGATTCCTTTGCATGTCTTTATAGGAAAGGCTATATTTACAGGGAACTGAAGCCTGTTCACTGGTGTTTTTCCTGCTGTACGGCCCTGGCTGAAGCTGAAGTGGATTATGCAGAGATAGATTCTCCTTCTATTTATGTATATTTTGAAATGATGACCGGCCGGCCAGATTTTATAAATGATTCAGATAAAATATATGCCCTGGTATGGACCACCACCCCCTGGACCCTGCCCTCAAATACAGCTCTTTGCTTTCATCCGCGGAGCAGTTATGCTTTTTTAAGAGAGCCGGGCGGGAAAATTATTATTGCTGCCGAAGAGCTTGCGGAAAGTCTGGGGGATTTTAAGAAACTGGGCAGTATAACGGGAAAAGAACTTGAGGGGTGTGAATTTAAAAAACCTGTCTGTTCTGGAAACGCAGTATCTGTAGTAGCTGATTTTGTTTCTATGGAGGAGGGCACCGGAATAGTTCATATAGCTCCCGGACATGGTGAAGAGGATTATTCTGTAGGAAAGAAATGCAATCTTGATGTTATTTCCCCTGTAGATGAGAGAGGCTGCTTTATTTCTGAAGTTGAAGTGAAAAACATACGGGGGATGCATGTTTTCAAGGCCAACGAACAAATTTTAAAGGAACTTAAAAGAAAAGATCTTCTCTTTGATAGCAGAGAAGCAGTTCATTCTTATCCTCACTGCTGGAGATGTAAGAATCCGGTTATTTTCAGGGCCACCAAACAGTGGTTTATGAAAGTTGACCGCAATAATTTAAGAAAAAAGATACTTAAACTGATTAAAGAGGTAAAATGGCTTCCTGCTTCAGGAGAAAAGAGAATTACAGCCATGATAGAAAACAGACCGGACTGGTGTCTTTCCCGGCAGCGGATGTGGGGCGTTCCAGTTCCCGTGTTTTATTGTGAAAAATGCTCAAAGGTACTGGCTACAGAAGAAAGCTTTGAAAAAATAAAAAAAATGATAAGAGAAAGAGGCAGCGACGGGTGGTTTTACCTTTCTCCAGAACAAATACTGGGAGAAGATATTAAGTGTTCCTGTTCCGGGACCTCTTTCCGGAGAGAAGATGATATACTCGATGTATGGTTTG
>PWQF01000276.1 GCA_003556865.1 Elusimicrobiota bacterium
TATGGATCCTCCTATACAGGCCCTTGCTTTAGGGGTGGTTATAGGGGGCTTTGCCCAGTTTTTTATCCAGGCCGTCCCAATAATGAAGAAGCAGTCAATTTTTCCTTCCCTTAAACTTAAAATAGTTTCAATAAGATCGCTTTTCATCAGAGGCAGAAGAGCCTGGGCTTCCGGGTCTCCGAACCTGACATTAAACTCAAGCACGTAGGGTTCAGATTCCACAATCATAAGACCCAGATATAATATACCCTCATAATGTATATTTCTTGAAAGAAGGCCCTCTATGGCCGGAACAACAATTTTTTTCTCTATTTTTTGAATCAGTTTTTCTTTAATCCCGCTAACGGGGGCATAAGCTCCCATACCTCCTGTGTTGGGGCCCCTGTCACCGTCAAAAGCCGCTTTATGGTCCCGTGCCGGCAGTAATAAAGTATAGTTTTCCCCGCAAATCATTACCAGAAGAGAAATCTCCTCCCCTTCTAATTTATCTTCAATCAGTATCTTTGAGCCGGCATCTCCCATTGCTCCATCAATCATAATATCCTTAACGGCTTTAACTGCCTCACAGGAGTTTCCGGGAAGAAAGACACCTTTGCCGCCGCATAAGCCGTCGGCCTTAATAGCCACATTTTCTTTAAAGGAAAGATATTCAGAAGCTGCGGAAGGATCAGTGAAAGTTTTGTAGGGGGCAGTAGGAATTTTCTGCTTTTCCATAAACTTTTTTGCAAATATTTTAGAGCTTTCCAGCTTTGCCCCTTCTCTTCCGGGCCCGTAAACAATAACATTTTTTTCATTAAAATAATCTTTTATTCCCGCGGCAAGAGGCATTTCAGGACCCACTACAATGAGCCCTACTGACTTTTCATCTACAAACTTTTCAATGCTTCTGAAATCTTCATGCTGCAAGGCTACAGCTTCCGCATCCAGAGATATCCCCCCGTTAGCCGGAGCACAATAAATATTTCCGGCAAGAGAGGATTGCTTTAACTTCCACACCAGGGCATGTTCTCTCCCCCCTGAACCTATTACCAGAATATTTATTTTCATTTATTTTTTTTACTTTTATCCAGCTCCGTTTTTACTCCCGGGCAAAGATATTTATTTTTAGCATTCCTGTCAAGCGGATAGTCTCCGTTAAAACAGGCCCGGCAGTAGCTGCCTCCCCCGCAGGCCCGTAGCATACCCTCCGCTGATAGATAATGCAGACTATCAACTCCCAGATACTTTTTTGTTTCTTTTACGGAAAACCGGTTGGCTATAAGCTTGCCCTCATCGGGCGTGTCAATTCCGTAATAACAGGAATATTTTATAGGAGGAGATGCTATAAGCAAGTGAATCTCTTTTGCCCCTGCCCCCCTTATCATCCCGACCAGCTTGCGGGCAGTAGTGCCCCTGACTATGGAATCATCTATAACCGCTACCTTCTTACCTTTAAGGGCCTCTTTTACCGGGGTAAGTTTTATTTTTACCCGAAAATCCCTTATTTTCTGATGGGGTTCTATAAAGGTCCTTCCTATGTAATGGTTTCTTATCAGTCCCTCCCCCAGGGGAATACCGCTCTCATTGCTGTAGCCCATTGCCTGCATATTTGCCGAATCCGGAACCGGCATCACCATATCGGCATTAACTTTTTTTTCTTTTGCAAGTTCAACTCCTAAATTCAGCCTGGAAGTATAGACACTTCTTGAAAAAACATAGGAGTCAGGTCTGGAAAAATAAACCAGCTCAAAAATACAGGGGCATGATTTTCTTTTATCTAAATAAAGACTTCTCTCCCCCCGGGAATCAGCCACAAAAATTTCCCCCGGTTTTATATCCCTTTCATATTTTGCATCAACAATTTCAAAGGCACAAGTTTCAGAAGAAATAATTAAGGAACCATCCTTGCGGCCTATGGAAAGGGGACGCAAACCGTAACTGTCCCTTACGGCTATCATTTTATTTGGAAAAAAAAGAAGAAGTGAAAAAGCACCCTTGAGGCGGTTCAGTACTTTCCTTAACTTTTCTTCCCAGGTATCGCCATCCTCCCTAACAATCATTTTAAGTATTAGCTCACTGTCGCTTCTGGTGGAAAATATCACTCCTTCTTTTTCCAGTTTAGCTTTCCAGGCATTAGCGGAAACAATATTTCCATTATGAGCAATAGCAATAGGAGAGTCCATATAGTTAGCGGTTAACGGCTGCACATTCTCTATGGAGGAACGGCCGGAAGTAGTAGAATATCTTACATGACCAATTGCGCTGTTTCCTTTAAGATTTTCCAGTGATTTTCCCGTGAAAACCTCATTTACAAGCCCCTCGCCTTTTTCAATACAGAATTTTCCGTTATCCCCGGATACTATTCCTGCTCCTTCCTGTCCCCTGTGCTGAAGAGAATAGAGTCCAAGATATACGGTCTCGGCTGCTTCGGGACTTTTATGCACTCCAAAAATTCCGCAGTATTCTTTATGCATATTTGACCATATTTTCATAAATCTTACGCCCCCAGGGTTTTTGACTTGAGTTATCTGATGCCGGATGCTGGCGGGGATAAAGAAACCTTTCCGGATGAGGCATCATTCCCAGAACATTGCCCTGACCGTTGGTAAGAGCCGCCACCCGCTCTTCTTTACTGGAGGAAGAAGAGACGTATTCAAGAGCAATAAGTTTTTCTTTTTTTAATTTTTTCATTGTATATTCCGTAGCCTTAAACCTGCCCTGGGCATTTGCTACCGGCAACTGGACTCTTTCTCCCAGCCCTTTAAAGTAACAATTACTTCTTTTTACTTCAAGTTCCCGCCATATGCACTTAAAAAGACCGCTCCGGTTCAAGCTTAAGGTCAACTCCATATTATTATCTGAGCCCGGCAGGAAGCCTCCCTTTACCAGCGCCTGAAAGCCGTTGCAAATTCCGGCAAGCATCTTTCCTTTTTTTATGAATTTTTCCAGGCAATCCCTAAGATGATACTTTAAGAAGACCGATAATATCCTTCCCGCGCCCAGGTTGTCGCCATAGGAGAACCCGCCCGGAATTACTAAAATACCTGCCTTATCCAGAATACCCGGATTTTTTGAAAGACAATTTATATGATAAACAGAAGTTTCTGCGCCTGCAATATCCAGCGCATGTTTTGTTTCAAGGTCATTGTTGGTCCCGGGGGCTTTTAAGACCACTGCTTTTTTAGCTGCTACCATTGGATAGGCCCCTTGTAGGTTTTCTTCATTCTTTCGATCCCCATATCCATTAAACGGTTAATTTTCAATTTTCCGCTGGAGCAGGTAAACCCTATTTTAGAAACAGGCAGACCGCTGAAAACTTTTTCAAATTCCTTTTCTTTTTTTGGATCCACTGCTACTGTAAACCTGGAGTTGCTTTCAGAGAAAAGGATAACAATTTCCCTCTTTTTTTCAGGGATATCCCCAATATCTACAGAGGAAAGATCCACTTTTGCTCCAACTCCTCCCATACACATTTCTGCCAGAGCCACAGCCAGTCCTCCTTCACTCAGGTCATGGCAGGCCTCAAGTAAACCTTTCTCCAGGGCATCCTGAATACAGAGAAGAGTTTTGCGGGAGACTCTTCTTAGGGAGGGAACTTCCCCCCCGGATTCATTCCCGACCCTGCCCAGTGCCGAAGCTCCCATTTCATTGTAAGTTCTGCCTATTAAATATATTATGTTTCCCGCCTTCTTAAAATGAGTGCCGGCAGACAGATCAATATCATCAACGGGAGCGGTACAGCTGACAAGAATAGTATCGGGTATATTTTTTCTTTCTCCCCCCTTCAA
>PWQF01000212.1 GCA_003556865.1 Elusimicrobiota bacterium
AGGGCTTGGAAAGGTAAGAGGTGCATCCGCTCTGGAGAGCTTTTTTCCGGTCCCCGGCCATGGCGTGAGCAGTAAGGGCTATAACCGGCAGCTTCCTGAATTTCTCATCTTCCCGGATTTTTTTTACAATATCCCAGCCGCTCATTTTGGGAAGAGACAAATCCAATAGTATGAGATGGGGGGAGGTATCTTTCAGTTTTTGAAGCCCCTCCTTTCCGTTTTCCGCCGAAACGGTAAGGTATCCTTCTTTCTGCAGCACCGTTTCGGCTATTTCCCGGTTATAGGGGTTATCTTCAATTATCAAAACTGTTTTTCTTACGGACATGGGGCTATTTTATATAGAAAACAGCTTCAAGTCAATCAGTTTAAAAAATTTTAAGGGAATATAAAAATAAAGCTCTTACATCATGGTGCCCATCTGGAAAATAGGCATAAACATGGCAATAACTATGGCCCCGATAACTATTCCCATGACCACAATTATTATAGGTTCTATCATAGAGGTGAGTCCTTCAACTGCGGTATCGACTTCGGCATCGTAAAAATCGGCTATTTTACTGAGCATTGTGTCCAGGTTCCCGGTTTCTTCCCCAACGGTAATCATCTGCATAACCATGGGGGGAAAGACCCCGCTTTCGGAAAGGGGTTTGGCAATATTTTCTCCTTCCCGGATGGACTCCTTGGAATCAAGGACCGCTTTTTCAACAACCCTGTTTCCTGAAGTCCGCGCCACGGTCTCCAGGGCCTCCAGAATAGGAACACCGCTTTTAACCAGCGTTCCGAAAGTCCTGGTAAACTTTGCAACGGCCACTTTTCTAAGCAGTACCCCGAAAAGGGGAAGTTTTAAGAGAAAAGAGTCTATTTTTTTGCTCCCGCCGTCAGTCTTATAGTACTGCTTTATGCCTATAATTAAAGCCACCAGGCCTAAAATAAGAAAAACAACATAGCTCTGAAGGATTTCGCTTATGCTTATAAGAATCTGGGTGGGTATGGGAAGCTCCTGACCGAAATCCTCAAAAACCTCGGCAAACCGGGGTATAATAACAACCAGGAGGAAAACGGTAACTCCTCCGGCCACCATACTGATAACCGCCGGATAAACCATAGCGCCCTTAACTTTACTTTTAAGGTCGCTGGCAGACTCTAAATAATCTGCCAGCCTTTCCAGGATAACATCCAGGATCCCTCCCAGTTCTCCTGCTTTTACCATATTTACAAAAAGATCGCTGAAGGCGTCGGGATGTTTACCCATGGCATCGGCTATGGCCGATCCGCTTTCTATATCTTCTCTTACCGTATCAACTATTTGCTTAAAGTAAGGATTTTCAATCTGGTCCACCAGAATGGAGAGGCCCTGCACTATTGGAAGTCCGGCGCTGACCATTGTAGAGAGCTGGCGTGAAAAAATAACCAGATCTTTTCCCTTCACCTTTCCCTTAAAAGGATTTATTTTTTTTATTAATTCATTGAATGGGCTCTCTTTTTTTTCATTTACTTCCAGCACTATCATACGCCTGTCCCTGAGGCGGCCCACTACTATACTTCTTTCGGCGGCCTCCATCTCCCCTTCTACAATACTTCCCTCGGGGGATTTGGCTTTAAAGATAAATTCCGGCATATCAGCGTCCGTTTCTTCCTGAACCGCCCATCACCCTTTCCATATCCTTCTTATCCGTGCAGTGATCCATAGCCTGCCTGTAGTCAATATCGCCTTTTTTATAGAGCCGGTAAAGGGACTGGTTCATTGTCTGCATACCCTTCTCCCCCCCGGTCTGCATGGCAGAAGGTATCTGCTGGGTCTTTTCCTCCCGGATAAGGTTTCTTATCCCCGGGGTTACAGTAAGAACCTCTGAAACCAGCACCAGCCCTCCCCCTTTCCTTTCGCTTCTTTTAAGAAGCCTCTGGCAGAATACCGCCTGGAGAACCATTGAAAGCTGGTTTCTTATCTGGGTCTGCTGGTGAGGAGGAAAGACATCCACTATCCTGTCAATGGACTGGGCCGCATCCGGGGTATGCAGCGTGGCAAATACCAGGTGTCCGGTTTCAGCTATGGTCAGGGCGGAAGCTATGGTTTCCCTGTCCCTCATCTCCCCCACCATTATTATATCCGGATCCTGCCTCATGCTGTATTTAAGGGCCCTGGGAAAACTTTTTGTATCCCCCCCCAGCTCCCTCTGGGTTACTATGCAGTTTTTACTGGAATGGACATATTCAACCGGGTCTTCTATGGTAATTATATGGCCTCTCCTGTTTTCGTTCAGGTGGTTAATCACCGAAGCCAGAGTAGTTGATTTACCGCACCCGGTAGGCCCGGTGACAAGAATAAGACCGGCCTTAAGCCGGACCACTTCATTTATGGCCCCGGGAAGGCCCAGTTCCTCAAAAGAAAAAAATCTGTCAAGTATTGCCCGCATTGAAGCGCATACCGCCCCCTTCTGGCGGTAAACATTTATTCTCACCCTACCCAGGCCCTTTACCTCAAAAGCAAGATCCAGTTCATACTCGGTTTCAAACTCCTCTTTCTGTTTTTCGGTAAGTATGCTGTATATCATATCCCGGCACTGCCTGGGGGTGAGGGGCTGGGTATTAACCCTTTTTATTTCCCCTTCCACCCTCAGTACCGGCGGAACACCGGGATGAAGATGGAGGTCGGAAGCCCCTTTCTCAAACATGAGCCTGATAAGCCTGTCTACATTATGAGCCATTTTTTCAACCTTTCTTTAATTTATAATATTCCTTAAACAAACATTCTCAGCTTATTGCCTGCAGTGCGGTAAAAGAGGCCACATCAACAATATCCTTTACGCTGCATCCCCGTGAAAGATCATTTACCGGTTTTTTTAAACCCTGCATTATGGGCCCGGCAGCCTCCATCCCCCCCAGCCTCTGGGCTATTTTATATCCTATATTTGCCGAATTCAAGTCCGGGAAAATAATAATATTTGCCTTTCCCTTAAGCTTACCCTCCGGGTCTTTTTTTTCCGCAACAGACGGGTCTACTGCAGCATCAAACTGAATCTCCCCGTCAAATTTAAAATCCGGACCTTTTTTTTGCAAAACTCTTACTGCTTCCGCAGCCTTTACAGCCCCGGGATGAGAAGAGCTTCCTTTAGTTGAAAACGAGACAAACGCCACCCGGGGCTCCCAACCCAGCAGTCTCTTAGCGGCCCGGGCGGTATCTAATGCAATCCGGGCCAGTTTTGGCCCGTCCGGGTCCGGAACTACCGCACAGTCGGCAAACAAAAAAGAACCATTTTCGCCCCAGCTCCCTCTGCCTTCCATTAGAAAAAAAGAAGAGACCAGCCCCTCCCGTTCCCTGAGACCAACATTCCTGATAGCTGCCTTAATAACTTCAGATGTAGGATGGCAGGCGCCGGCCACCATAGCATCGGCCTCGCCTTTGGCCACCATCCGGGCTCCCTCTTCAAGGGAGACCGGGTCAGAATTAAAAATCAAGGGCCTGGCCAAGCTCTTTTCCGATATTACTTTAGAGGCCTTTAAGACCCTTTTATCCCCGGACTCGGGGAAAATAATGCGGACCCCTGACCCCCGTGCTTTGCGCCGTATGTTATCTATTTCCAAGGTTTTTGGCCAGAAATTTTTCAACAACCGGGGGCACGAACTCCCCCACCCCTCCGCCAAGACTGAAAACCTCTTTAACAATTGAGGAGGAAAGATAAGTGAATTCAGGGGAGGGCATAAGATAAACCGATTTTATCCCCGGGTTTAATTTCCTGTTCATAAGTGCCATCTGGAATTC
>PWQF01000210.1 GCA_003556865.1 Elusimicrobiota bacterium
AAAAAGTTTTTTTATTTTTTCAAGTATACGGACCGTCAGGCTGTCCGGTATCTCCCCATCAGTTTCAAGATCCGTTCTGACCACCTGCTGATGTTCGGCTATAATCCTGGTTTTAACTATGGTCGGAGTTTCAGGATTGCTCAGCACGCACTCCGTATCGCACCCGGCACTGAGCAGCTTTTCAATAAGAAGGGAGCCGCTGAGGTCACTGCCCACCACCGAAGCCATATATGCCCCCGCTCCCAGCCCGGCTATATTTAATGCCACGTTTCCCGCCCCCCCGGGAACATCTTTTTTAGATTTTATCTTAACCACGGGAACCGGAGCTTCAGGAGAAATTCTAAAAACCTTTCCCCTGATAAAACAGTCCAGCATAAGGTCTCCCACCACCAGGAGATTAAAATCCTTAAATCTTTTCAGGGCTTCTGAAACTTCTCTCTCTTTCTCTATCATTTTCAGTTTTCCTTAAATATAAAACCCTCTTGGGCAGCATTACAAGGCCTAAAAGAAGAGGCATAACAACTATCCAGCTTTCCATCCCGCTTAAAAAAAGTAATACGGGAAAAAGAAAATAACCAAATATAACCTCTAAATCCAGGGGAGACATAAAAGCCGATAGCGGGGGGATTTTTCCTCCCAGCCACCCTAAAAAGAGCAGGGCCAGGACAGCAAAAGCTGTTACCCTGAAAGCCAGCGAAGCCATAATCCCCAGCGAAACGGCCAGGCCGTTACCGCCCTTGAGGGATAGGTAGGGAGACCAGTTATGGCCCGCCACCAGCAGGCATCCGGAGGCCAGGACCGTATGGCCGCCGTAACCTGCCCGGCATAAAAAGGCCACAGGCAGAGCCCCTTTACCTACATCAAGAATTCCTGTAAGAATACCCCAGCCCCGGCCTGCAACTCTGGCCACATTCCTTGCCCCCGCATTTCCGCTGCCCTCTTCCCTTATATCGGAATTATTAAAAATTTTTGTAACCAGATACGAAAAGGGTATTGAACCAACCAGATAGGCAGATACTAATATAGCGAAAATCTGAATACTCATGGTTGTATAATTTTATTTATTTAAACAGGTAAAAGCAAACAGGAATCCCATTTTTTATTTAAGGCGCGGAAGCTTCATGTCCACAAGATAAACGGAAACACTCCCCACCTTGATGCTGCTGCGTATAAGCAGGGGGATTTTTCTCTCATCATCAGATACCCAAATCCTGACATCATCTTCCTGCTTAAATATTCCTTCATCCTCCTCAAGCCTGGGTTCCACTACCAGGGCATTAAACTCCCCTGCCGGCACACGTATTTTCTCTCTTCCTGTTACCTCTACCTTAAGGGGCCAGATCTTTTTATCGCTTCCCACCTCAAACTCATAGCTTTCCCCAACTTCAAGGTCCATTGTCCTCAGGTAATAGAAAGCCGAAAGCACATCGTGAACCCCCGGACTTATTTCAAACCGTTCCCCGTCCTCATATGCCGCACCGTACTCGTGGTCATATATAATCACGCTGTCTTTACTGTAGGAGCCTTCCCTGATAATTCTTTCAAAACGCACCGTATGAAGAAACTCGGAATCAATAAAAGATTCGGCCCTGTTTCTCACCCTGTAAAATGGGTCAAAAAAACGGGCGCTGCGGGCCGTATGCACTATACGAAAGGTCTCCCGGCCTCCCAGACTTAAACTGTCCCTCACCTCCAGCGTGCCCACCCCCGCCCGTATAACCCCCCACCTGATTGAAAATTCAAGTCTTTCCCCCACACCCCAGGGCATGGAGGGACGACGTCCGGGGAAAAGCCCTACGGAGAGGTTTAAAACCAGCACTGAAAAGAGAAGTCCGATTTTATAAAACATTTTCATAAATTAATTTTTCCCATCTTTTTTCATCTTCCATAACTGTCTCAATCCGGAGAGAGAAACATTTAAACTTTAAAGGAGAAGGAAGTTTAACTGCATCTTTTTCCGTTGTCACCAAAAGAAATTTACCCTCCCGGGCTTTTCGGGCGAGGGCTTCCACTTCCCCTTCCTTCCATTTATAATGGTCCCTTTTAATCTTTTTTTCAACTATTTGCCACCCCCCTTCCTCCAGCAGGCTGTGAAAGGAGAAGCTGTTGCCTATGGCTGAAAAACAGATAAGCTTCTCCCCCCTTAAACTCCGGGAGGGGTATATCTTTCTGTTATGTATGCCGTAAAAATCTTTTATCTTTTCCCGGGATATGAAAAGAGGGGTTCCGGGAGCATAAAAAGATATTTTCTTCTTAATGCTGTCCAGGTTTTTTAAATTTTCTCCCCGGCAGCGGGTAAAAACAATTGCATGGGACCTTTTTAAGGAAGAAAGGGGCTCCCTCAGCTTTCCCAAAGGTATCAGCCTCCTCCCCCCGAAAGGGCGGCTGCTGTCTATAAGAACCAGATTCAGGTCCTTTTTAATTTCCCAGCTTTGAAACCCGTCATCCAGCACAGCAACCCCGGCCCCCATATCTCTTGCCTTTTCTGCGCCCCTGCACCTGTTCTTATCAGTGATTACAGTTACAGCGGGCAGGTTTCTTTTTAACATAAGGGCCTCATCCCCGGCATCAGAAAGAGAACTCTTTCTGTTGACAACAAGGGTCCCCCTGCTTTTCCTGCCGTAACCCCTTAAAATAACCGCAGGGGGAACTTTTTTCTCCAGCTGCTTTACTATTTTTATAACCAGGGGAGTCTTCCCCGTGCCGCCGGCGGTAATATTGCCCACGCTTATAACCGGGATCCCGGGATCCCGGCAGGGGGTAAGTTTTTGGTGGGCGGCAAGAGCCGCCCTGTAGATCAAGGAATAGATTTATTTTCTCCTTCTCTCGTTTAAGATTATTTCCGAGGCTGCCTTTATGTCCGGAGCCTTAAAGTGGGCGCATCCGGATTCACTTAAGGCCTCTCCCACGCCCACAGTCTTCAGGCCTGCCTTTTTACCTGCATCAATATCGCTCACCTTATCCCCTACCATAAAACTTTCCCTTAAATTTATCTGCAGCTCTGAAGATGCCTTAAAAATCATTCCGGGCTGCGGTTTTCTGCAGCTGCAGCCATCATCAGGGTGATGGGGACAGTGAAAAACCCGGTCTATTATAACACCTTCCTTAAAAAGCCTGTTTATAAAGTAGCAGTTAAACTGCCTGTAATCTTTTGCCGAATAATAGCCCCGGGCTATGCCGGACTGGTTGGTAACTATTACAAGCAGAAACCCTTCCTTTCTCAGCCTTCTCAGGGATTCAAAAACCCCCGGCATAAACTTTAATCTCTCTTTTTCCGCAACATAGCCCTCATCCCGGTTTAAAGTTCCGTCCCTGTCCAGGAAAACGGCTCTCCACCCCCTTTTCCTGGGTCTCCACATATTATGAACCCAGTACCACTGCCGGGGATTTTTTCTTATCTTCTCCTCCAGCCACTTAAACTGGTTCTGCGTGTTTATAAAATCAGCCTTCAGGGGATCCTTCTCCGATATCATTTTAAAAGGTTTCTCATAGTACACTTTTACCCCTTTTTTATTGCACAGGCTATAGCAGGGGATTATCCGGGCCGCTGCCCTCCTGTAAAGAAGCGAAGCTATATATGTGCCCCATACCGGGCGGTTAAAGAAAGTAACCGGGAGGCCCTTTTTTATTCTCTGGTCAAAAAGAATATATACAGTTTTCTTCTGCTTAAGTTTTTTTAAGACCCCCCTCACCCCGCCCCGGTCGGAAAGAATAGTCCCCCCGTAAACAGTTCGCAGCCGGTTAAT
>PWQF01000290.1 GCA_003556865.1 Elusimicrobiota bacterium
ACCCGTGCCCGCGGTGGTAGGTATGGCCACCAGGGGCACCGGGGTACGGGTGAACAGGTTAAAGCCCGCGTAGGAAGCAAATTCGCCCGGGTGGACAGCCATGGCAGTGCTGGCCTTGGCGGCATCTATGGTGGAGCAAGCTTTTTTAAGAGGGATTCCGGGCCGCGCAAATATATGAATAGCTTATATATATCAAGCGTAACTTTCATTTTCTATTTTTTTTATTTACAATTCCGCTAAGCATCCCCAGGCCGTAGGATATATGGGCGGCGGGAAAAAGAAAAAAAGAGGTAAGAGGCACTTTAAAATCTCTTTTTTTAAGATACGTTCTTCCGGCGTAAATAGATGCAGCCAAAGAAAGAGCCAGGTACCCAAGCAAAGGCAGCCCCATAAAGGTTATTCCGGAGGCCAGAAAAAAAGGTAGAGATATAATATAAAAAAGAAAAAAGAGAGGCATAAAATATATAAACCCGAAATTACTTTTATTTATTTTTATCGATTTTGCCCGGCCCCGGCCCGACTCAAAAACCTGTTACATAAATTTTTTAAAAGTTTTTCTCCTGTAATGATATACCCCGATATCAGTGAAGAGCATTTTATGACCGGCGCACTCCATTCTGCTCAGCAAATCGTTCTCCTCATTATAATTAAGCCTTTCATCAAATAAGAAAGGGCCCTGCTCTAAGGCCTTTTTACGGAATCCCAGATTACATAGGGCAAAACTCTGCTCTCCTGTCTCTATATCTGAAGAACACGTCCGGTAGCGCCGGCTCATTCCGGCCGCCCCCCACCCGCAGGAAAGAAGAAGTCCCTGGGCCTCCTCCAGCCTGCCGCTGCCGGGAGGTGTAAGATTCGCCCCTCCGATGGCGGAAACATTTTTAAAGCGTTCGAATTTTTCCGCCACCCGGCTTATAAATTCATCCTCTACATAAACATCGTCATCTAAAAAATAAATGATTTCCCCCTCTGCTTTTTTTACGGCATAATTTCTCAGCTCAGACTTTACACCTTTTTCCAGCTCAAAGAGGCGCAGGTTTAAATTTAAACTTTTGATAAATTCCTTTATATTTTCACTTATATTTTCAGATAATATGATAAATTCAACTTTGTGGGGGAAAGAGTATTTTTTAAGGGAACCCTCCAGGCTTTCCAAACATTTCTTAAACATACGCTCCCTTTTGCCGCCTAAAATAATAATGGAAATTTTTATGCGGTTTTTATCTTTTTGATTAACCCTATTAAAATTCACAGGTATTTATTCTCCAGTTTATTCTTAAGGTTAAAGAAATTCTCTTCCATCATAGAACTGTTAGTGCATGAAAGCCAGCAGCGGCACTCTTTTCTGTTAAAAAAACTCCTGATTTTTTCCGCCTCCTTCCCCTTCCAGATGCTATCAAAACTTTTTTCTCTTATATTCCCTGCAACAAGGGATTTATGGACAGGGCAGAAATAGAGATAGCCTTCGGGATTAATCATAGCATACCTCTCTCCGCAGGGACAGTTTTTAAAATATCTTGCCGGCTCCTTTATATAACGGCTGATATAGTTCAAGTTTAAAAGAAAAAAGAAGAGCTTTAAGTTTGAAAAAAGCAGAGAAGGTTTAAATTCATCCCATCCCATCCCCTTCCATATATCCTTAATGATACGGTCAATATTTCTGTCAAGCTCTTTTTTCTGTTCTTCCGACCATTTAATAAGCCCTGTTTCCTTTTTGGGAACCGCCGCCTGATATGAGACATTAAAACCCCTGCCCGCAGCCCACCTATACACAGAAAAGAGAGTTCCCGCATTTTGGGGAAGCAGGGTGAAATTAAAACAGGGAAAGATTTGTGGATATCTTTTTTTTATAAGAGCTGCTGAGGCAATTGTAGATTCAAAAGCCCCCTTTCTGCCCCTTATTTTATCATGTTCATCGCCTATGCCGTCTATTGATGTACCCAGGGAAACCCTTTCCAGCCCCGCTTCTGACTTAATCTTTTCTAAATCGGAAAAGAACTGCCGGGTTTTTACCAGGTTTGAAAGTATCAGAACCCGGGCTGAGGGAAATTTTCTTAAAAAATATATTGCTATTGAAGTGAAATCCCTGTTATACCACGGTTCCCCGCCTGAAAGAACTATATAATTTAGATTGGATAGGTTTTCTGAGTTTTCAACTGTTTCTTTTATTTCCCGAAAAGTTATATCCGCCTTTTCCTGGGCAGCCCTTAACTCTTTTAAATTACACATTATACAGCTGCTGTCGCACCTGTAGGTAAGTTCGATATGAAGCTCTTTGGGCGGGGCCGGGCAAACATTGGTTTCTATGGAATTTTTTTCCATATAGGAGCCTGCCCGGAAAAGAAATTTTCTTACCTTTGCCGCCGGGTTCATTGAACTTTCAATTGCCCCTCCCCCAGCTCCCGGGCCTTGGTGTGATGTTCTTCTGCCCTTTCTCTTTCCCCTTTAAGGGAGTAGATTTTTGCCAGTTTCTTATGGATATCCCCGCCCCCTTCTTCCTCCCTGAGCGCTTTCTCATAGCTCTCCGCCGACCGGGAGAGTTCATTTTCATAGAAGTAGTAATCCCCCAGGAGCTGCCATTTGTCAGGTTTTTTTAAAAGAACTCCCGAAGTTTCAGGAATACCCAGACTTAACGCATAGCGGCAAAACCTTTCATACCTTTTAAACCGCAGGGCATAGTTGTTTTTGCCTTCCTGCGATTTCCAGTAAAGATGGTGATTCGGGCTGGTTATGCCGTATTTGGCCGGATTCTCACTTAAAGGAGTCTTTTTTTCCAGGGTGCAGAACGACTGACTGGCCAGAACGTTATCAAAAAAGGGCCTTGCCTCTTTAATAAATTCAAGGGTCTCTTGAAAATCCTCATCTGTTTCAGTCGGGTAACCAAACATTATGTTTGCCTGCACACTTATACCCGCCTTTTTTGTTTTCTTCAGGACCTCTATTGCCTCCGCCGAAGTATGTCTTTTATTCATTGCCCTTAAAACTTCATCTGAACCGGACTCCACTCCGTACCCCAGCCAGACACAGCCGGCTTTTCCCATCTTATTTAAAAGAGCTTCACTCATATCTGCCCTTACCGAAGCCTGGCCGGCCCATTTTATTTTCATTTTACTCTCCAGTATTCTGTCACAGAAATCATCAAGAGTTTTAAGGCAGCCGTTAAGAAGAAGTCCGTTAAAGTAGAAATAGCTAACCCCCGGAAACTTTTCCGTATAATATTTAACCTGGCTGAAAATTCTTTTGCCGCTCATACTCCTGTAGGGGCCCCAGTAAAGGCGCTCGTAGCAGAAACTGCAGCCATTAATACATCCCCGGCTGTCAAGAATATCCAGCCTTTCGGGCTGGGAGTAAGACCCCTCCGCTATATCGGTTTTAAAGTCGCTGTAATCAGGAAAAGGAAGCAGGTCAAGGTTATTAATCCTCTCAGGCGGGCCGCAGTCCCTTATTTTACCTTTATCTTTCAGCAAAAAGCCCGGGCAGTCCGGGAGAAAGCCTTTTTCACCTCTTTCCAGCTTAGAAATAAGTTCAGGCAGGGCTATATCCGCTTCTCCCGTGCATACATAATCTATATAGGGACGGGAGGCAAAATCATAAGCCATCTGAGCAGGGGAGCATTTATGTCCCATAAATACCGTTATGATATTTTTATTTTTCCGTTTTAATTTTTCCGCCAGCTTTTCACTGAACAATGTATTTGGGGTATGGGTTGTAAAACATATAACTTCAGGACCGGATTTCATGATATCT
>PWQF01000102.1 GCA_003556865.1 Elusimicrobiota bacterium
CTAAGCTTATAAAGGGTCAGGGCTTCTTTCAGCCTCCTCCTTTCCAGGGCCCTCTGGATGGTTGCCTCCATATAGCTTATATCAAAAGGCTTGGTAAGATAATCAAAAGCGCCGTATCTTAAGCTTTGAACCGCATTCTCCACCGTGCCGTAGCCGGTTGCCATTATTACCTCCATATCCTGGTCCATTTCCTTAAGCCGCTTAAGTGTTTCGGTCCCGCTCATTCCCGGAAGCTTTATATCCGATATACATATATCCGGTTTCTCCCTGCCAGCCATTTTAACCCCCTCTTCCCCGCTGAGGGCTGTAATAATCCCGTAACCCTGACTCTCGAACTCATACTTAATCATATCCAATATACCCTGCTCGTCGTCAATAACTAAAATTTTCTCTTTATCCCCCATCTTTTCCCTCCATTATATTGTTTACTATTTTCAGCACTTCATCTACAGTAAAAGGCTTATATATACACTTGGCCGCGCCTGCTTTCTCCGCCTGCTTTTCAAAAATAAACTCCGGGTCTGAACTGCTGCTGAAAACAACCACTTCCTGGCCGGGATTAATTTTTTTAATTTTCTTAAGCGCTTCCGGCCCCCTCATTTTAGGCATGTGAACATCTAAAAATACAATATCGTATTTTCCCTTCTCATAAAGCTCAAGCCCCTTTTCGCCGTCTTCTGCCGTATCTATCTTAAACCCTTCCGGCTCCAGCATAAACTTAAAAAGATCTCTTATCCCCTGCTCGTCATCCACTACCAGTATACTGACTTTCTTCATTCTTTCCCCTTCACATATTTTACTTTTCCGGACCGGGCAAAACAGGAAGCCTCATCTTAAACAGGGCTCCTCCCCCGTCTATATTCTCCGCCTCTATACTCCCACCGTGCCTGCTCACTATATCATATACGAAACTCAGTCCCAGCCCGGCGCCCCTGCCTACCTCCTTAGTGGTAAAAAAAGGTTCAAAAATCTTTCTCTCCTCCCTTTCTTTTATTCCCGGACCGCTGTCTCTTATATTAAGGCAAATGAATTTTTTGCCCTCTTTATCTTTTTCGGCAAACAGACTTACCTCAAGCTCCCCCCCCCCGGTCATAAAATCAATTGCATTTTCGCATATATGCATAACTGCCTGTTTCAGGTTCTGTCTTTCAACTTTTATTTCAGGCAAATCCGGGCTGTAATCCCTTTTTATTTTTACCCCTTTCTCTCTTGCCCCGTTTTCAACTAAAGCCAATGTCTCCTCTACCAGCTCCTTAATTTCAGATTCTTCTTTTTCCAGCATACGTTTATGGGAAAAAGAGAGCAGCTCCCCTATAAGCTTCCGGCATCTTGAAGCCTCCCTGTTGATTGATTTAAGGGGGTGATAGAGGGGGTCATCTTTTTCTATTCTTTTCATAATGCTCTGGGCAAAGCCGACAATAACCCCCATAGGATTGTTTAATTCGTGCGCCACTCCTCCCGCCAGGCGGCTGATCGCAGTCATCTTTTCGGCATTAAGAAGCTGAAGCTGAAGTTTTTCTATCCTCCTGAGGTCCTTGCCAACTCCAAGCACCGATACGGTTCTTTTTCCTTTATCCATTATCGGGGAAAAAGAAAAGTTTAAAACTATTTTCTCCCCGGATTTTGACTTAAAAAGAGTATCCCTGTTTTTAAATGATTCCCCCCGGGCCAATCTCATACCC
Organism: Elusimicrobiota bacterium; assembly: GCA_003556865.1. Next base: position 1,683 of record PWQF01000102.1, read on the forward strand.
CCCTCTCCCTCTGAAAACCACCTTCCCCCGTCCGCAAGGATAAGGGAAACATCTTTTCCCTTAAGCTCCCCATGCTTGTAACCTAGAGTCCGGGAAAGAGCACGGTTATGCCTTATAACCTTAAGCCCGGAACTTAAAAGCATTAAAGGCTCCTCCATTGTTCCTATTATAGTATCTGCCGCTTCTGCGAGATCAAGACTGAAAAGCCCGTGTTTCCAGACAGCCCAGCTCACAAATATGCATAGCACCGAAAAAGAAGCGGTGGCCATTTCCGGGACCCTCATATTAAAAGCAGGCAGCAGGGCCTGGCTTATGCCCCCGGCCAGAAGAGTAATGCATAGCCCGCAGCTTATATAAAAAATTTGCCTTTTTTTCTTTTTATCTTTGCCTTTAAAATAAAAGGAGACGAAAAGGATAAGAGATAATAAGACGCCGGACGCCGCCCACAGGTTTGAAGCGTTATGCAGAATCATATTATAAGGCAGGCGGTAAGTATATCCCCATTCCATTTTAACCGGGCCCGGAGTCCACCAGGGTGTGAGCAGAACTATACAGGAAATAAATACCGCCGGGACGTAAATGAAAAAATAATTTATTTTATTTTTTAAGGCCTCTTTTTTTTCCGTAAAAACCAGCGTAAAATGAATTAAGGTGGCTATCACAAAAGGCCACAGAAAAGAGAGCCTGACCCATAACTGTGCTCTTTCAAAGCTCTGGGCCTGCCTTCTCATAAATTCCGGAAATGCCCAGCAGAAAAGAAAAAATGAAAAAAGAAAATAAAGTCTGTTTACCTTTTTTTTCCTATTAAGAGAATATATTAGAAACCCCAAAAACAGGGATAAAAAAGCGCTGATAAAAGATATTAAGCTAAAGCAGTTCATGGGGCGGCGGGCAATCTTATAATAAATTCCGTTCCCTTACCGCGGACGCTTTCTACATTAATATTTCCCCCGTGATTTTTGATTATGTCATAACAGAGGGAAAGTCCCAGTCCCGTGCCTTTACCCAGACCCTTAGTGGTAAAAAAGGGCTCAAACAGTTTTTCAAGGTATTCTTCCGCTATTCCCGGGCCTGTATCCTTTATATTTATTTTTATAAAATCTTTCCCGTCTTTTTCACCGGCGGGGGAAGTTGAGACAGTAAGCTGCCCGCCCCGGGGCATGGCGTCAATCGCGTTATTGACTATATTCATTACAACCTGTTCTAACTGAGATTTATCTGCTTTTACTGACGGAAGATTTTTAGTTAAAACTTTCTCTATCTTTACTCCCCCTGTCTTCGCCCTTGCTTCTATTAAGGAGAGAGGTTCCTTAACACAGCGGTTTATATTTACTTTTTCCATCACATTTTCTCCCTGCCTGGAAAAAGCCAGGAGACTGCCGGTAAGCCTCCTGCACCTTGCCGCCTCTCTCTCTATGGACTTAAGGGGAAGATAAAGGGGATCCTCTTCATTTATTCTTTTAAGTGCGCTCTGGGCAAAACCCAGTATTATTCCCACGGGATTGTTCACTTCGTGGGCCACTCCGCCGGCCAGACGGCCCACGCTCTCCATTTTCTTGGACTGGACCAGCCTCTTTTCAGTGTCAATTCCGGCATAGGCATCTGAAATAATATTGGCCAGCGCCCGGATTAAACCTACCTCTTCCCTGCTCCAGTTTTTTTTGTTTCTTACCCAGTCATATCCCAGAAATCCTCTTATTCTTCCGGAGCGGTCCCTTATCTGCCCGCATATAAGCGATTTTATTTTTTGACGTTTAAACTCTTTCTTTTCATTTTCAGCCGCTTCGGGAAGCCTCCCCACCCGTGGGATACTGACTATTTTCCCTTCCATTATTTTTTCTTTCCACCAGGGAAGAGAAGAAGCGGGAAAGTCCTGTATCAAATCTTTCTGCGGTCTTGTATCCCGAGCGCACCACTCATGGGTATTTGTTATTTTTTCAAAGTCATAAGAAAATGTAAAAACATATGCCCTGTCAGCACTTAAGAAAGTGCCGCTCTTTTTGAGCATCGCATCTATTTTCCGGTCAATATTAGATGAAACTGAATCTATGAA
>PWQF01000009.1 GCA_003556865.1 Elusimicrobiota bacterium
CCAAGTATTACTTTAACGGGGCGGTAGCGGTTTATATCCGCCCTGGTGAGAGGCATATAAGTGCCTTTTTCCAGGGGGTTGGGCTCTGTTGCCCCCCCCAGCCAGTCCCCGTGCCCGGTTATATATAAAGGTTTCTCCTCTTTAATTAAACCGGCGGCCTCCTGGATACTTTCCCCCATTGATTTTTCAGGGTTATAGGGCAGGAGCATGAGCTGAATCGGACCCATCCGGCGCACGGAAGGAGATGCGTAGATATAGATATTATCGCCAAACATTTTACCGGTGCTGAGAAGGGGATCATGGTTGCCGGGTATTATATGAAAATTTATTCCGCTATTCTTTATACATAGCTTCTCCAGGTCCCTCAGACCCGAATCCTCTTTATCAAATATGTCCCCGGATATTATAAGTTCTTTTATTTTTTCTTTTTTTAAGGAATCAAGTATATTTTCCAGTGCCCTGTAGCGGCCCGGGGAATCTTTCCGTTTCTTCAGGTGCAGGTCAGCGGTAAAAGCCAGTTTCATTTTAAGTAGTTCCTTTTACGGGGAATCACTCCCCTTACCCCCCCGGCAGGATTTTCAGTATCCCCTTCCCTCCTGGGAATAAGGTGAATATGGCAGTGAAAGACGGTCTGACCTGCAGCCGCCCCGGAATTGACCCCTATGTTAAAACCTTTAATTAAGGGATCGGCGGATTTGAGAATAAGCCTTGTTTCATTAATTAACTTAAAGAGAGCAAGCAGTTCTTTTTCCTTTATTTCAAAAAAACTGCTGAAATGACGTCGGGGAATTAAAAGGCAGTGGTCTTTGGTAACCGGAAAGCGGTCCCTGATGCAGAAAATATACCTGTTCTTTTTTAATATTTTTTCTTCTTCTATACGGCAGAATATACAGTTATTCATAAAGTTACCCTGAACTGATTTTATATTATAGAAATAATTATTCAAGGCAGCTCTCTCTTTTACGGAGAAAACAGGAGCGGTCCGGGGAGCTTCATAAACCAGCTTCCCCCCGTCACTGCAGGCTCTTAAGAGTATAGACCGGCAGTTTATATTAAATCAGCGCTTATCCGGAAGGTAAATTTCAAGACCGGGCTGAATCAGGTCGGGATCTGATATGATATCCTTATTTGCTTTAAATATTTTTGTCCATTTAAGAGGGTCGCCGTAAATTCTTTCCGCTATATTCCAGAGACATTCTCTCTTTTCTGCCCAGGTTCCGGTAACATAAATTTCCCGAATTTTTTCCGGTTCCGCGGGCTCCTCAAAAATCTCTTCTTCTAAGAGTTCGACAGATTCTTCAAAAACTTCCTCTTCCTCTAAAGGTTGGGCATCTTCCGTCTCTTCTGAATCCGTATCATAAATATCCTCAAGGGGCTCCGGGTCTTCAGGCTTTTCTTCAGGCAGCGCAGCAGGTTCGGTAACTTCCGCCTCTTCTGCCTTCACCGGGCGGACATAATCTTCTGCAGGGGATTTCGAAAACCTGTATAATATAGAAACCCTGTGATTATTACCCAGGTCTCCAAAAGGAAGAAAGGCGTAGTCAACAGTCCAGTCTGACACAGTAAAGCCGACCCCGCCGGAAAAATTCTGGCTAAGATCGTTCCCGTACTTATAGCCTGCCCTCAAGGCTGCTCTTTCCAGTATTAAATATTCTGCGCCAAAACTTGCTTCCGGTTCATTATGATTATGTATTAAGATATCGGCGGATGTAATCAGATTATTAATTATACCGCAGTAAGCGGCCCCGAATCTGAAGTTAAGAGGCAGCTCTTCCTCTTCATCTATAAATTTTACTCCGGCACCTATATTATTAACTGACATTCCCAAACTCAGTTTATCGGTTAAATCACCTGAAATACCGATATCCGCCGCAAAACCTTCCGCCTGAACCTCTTCTATCTCTTCACGGAAAAGCTTAATATTTGCCCCGGCCGAGAACCAGGGGAATTTCCTTGAATAATTACCTACTATAAGAAGATCATAAGGAGAAAAATCAGAAATCTTTACGGGATTCCCGAGACCGTCGATATCATAACCCTTTATTTCCCCCACATGGAGATAGAGAATACCTATCCCTAAATTTCCGTACGCTGACGGGTAAACCCCGGCAGCCGTCTGCTGAGTGATATCAGCGATCCATCTGTTATGGCTGAGCCCAAGTTCCATCCTATCAATTTGAGCCATGCCTGCGGGGTTATGGAATATATTGTTTACATTGTTTGAATGGGCCAGTGTGCCGCCCAGGGAGGCTTCCCTTGCTCCCGGGACAATATTTAAGAACTGAAAGGCTGCTGTGCCGGCCCGTTTATCCGAAGCCGGAGATAACTGGCCGCAGTAAATAAGAAGCAGCCCAAGTAATAGAAATTTTCTTATCATCTCAGCACCGCCAGGCGTAACACCTTAACATCCCCGTTTCCATTTGTAAGAAGAGCTATGTAAATCCCGCTTGCCACTTCCCGGCCCGCATCGTTCCTTGCGTTCCACTCAAAATCAGGCCCGGCCACGCCGTCGGCTTCAAATACCAGGTCTCCGGATATTGTCATTATCTGGATCTTTGTATCCTCGCTAAGGTTGTCGAACTTGATCCACTTATGCCCCTCTGACGGTTTATACGGGTTGGGGTAAAGAAAGGCCTCGGAGAGGTCCGCGGCTGCAGATGCGGGCCCAATAACCAGTGAGTATATGGAAAAACCGGCAAGCCTTGCCTCAACCCATTTTTCACTATGGTTCACCGTTACAAGGTCACTATCTATCAGTTCCCATTCCGAAGTGCTCCTGTTAAGCCTTACCATACGGAGACCGTCCAGTTCTTTAGCGGTCAGGTCCGCTTCGTAATAGAGCCTTAATATTATCCTGGCATCCGGATCGGTAAAAGCAGTGGAATAATCCACCTCCTCTCCCTTATCGTCTTTAAGTGAAAAGCTTATGGGGGAAAGAAGGCATGTGTTAAAATCCTGACTATTCAGCTTATTGTTTGCTTCCTCAATTAATGTTCCATCCTCCTTCTCAGGAGCAGTCACTACAGCATATACCGGAAAGTTGGTTGAGGGAATTGAAATAGTTGTTTTTCCGTCATCATCATCCTTTGTTTTTCCTATTCCGCCGGTAGTTGTTTCAACTAAAATTGTGGATGCCGAAGCTGTCGCGGTCTCTGCCTCGTATCCGGATTCAAACCCTATAACGGCTTTAAACCAGTAAGTGGCTCCGGTCGTAAGCCCTGATATTTCCCCTTCATTTTCCGCAAACCACCCGGTTTCAACTGGGTTATCAAACTCTGTCGAGGTACTTGCAATGAATTTATAGGGCTCTGATTTAAGCGCAACGAGCTTATCTGCGTCAAGCACTCTTATGGCCGCGCTGTGAGCTTCAGTCCCGGACACCTCTATTTCTATATAATTTACTGTAAAGACCGAAGATTCCGCATCAGCCGCTCCGTCGGCGCTGAAGACCAGTTGGTAATCCCCGGGACTGGCAATGACCAGGCCGGTAAAAGTTGCTATCCCGCCTGAGGCAGTCTCTGCCGTTAAGAGACCGGCGGCAAAATCCCCGCCGCTCTTTATGGATACCTCTATTTCCGCTCCGGGAACAGGGTTTCCAAATTCATCTAAGGCTTTAACCTCCGGCGGACCGGCTATGGCTTGGCCGGCGGTCGTATCTCCGGGCTGCGTTTCAACGCTCAATGTTGCGGGAGAGGCGGCGGTTATATTGAAACTATCGGATTCTGCTCC
>PWQF01000024.1 GCA_003556865.1 Elusimicrobiota bacterium
CCGCCCCTTTCCGCGGATGGCTATAGTTGAGCCTTCCCTGGCCGCTTGTTTATTTGAATCGGTAAAAGTAGGGGACGGCAAAGCCTATCATTTCGGGGGGGCCCTTAATACCATTATGGCCGGTCTCTCCTGCGGGCGTCCAAATCCAATGGCCTGGGAAATTTTAAAAAACTGCCCGGCAGTTTTTACTTCCTGTTCTGATTACGTGGCCGCCCGGGGAATGAGGATTTATGCCGTACCGCTGCAGGGGGATCCCTTTATAGTTTCAGGGGAGTCGGGAGCGGTAAGCTTAGGCGCCCTTTCTTTTATTATGCAGAACCCGGCACTGGAAAATTTAAAAAAGATACTGGGCCTGGATAAAAAATCCAGAGTGCTGCTTATAAATACCGAAGGGAATACCGACCCTGTTTATTTCCGTCAGATCGTATGGGAGGGCGCTCACCCGGTCCCCCCGGGTATAAGGGTGAATCCCCCCGAGGTCTGAATAGTCTCTTCTTCTTTTGCGCTTACTTTTGCGCTTACATCTTATTGACCCCGCTCTTCTGTTCTGCTAAAATATAAAAAGGAACTATCCTGAGTCAGCCGCGGAACTTTTTCCGGCTGTATGAAAATAACCGGCAGTTAGTTAACGGAATACGGATAAGCGTTGCCGTCCCTTGTGTCTTAAAGGGGCGCAGAGAGCGGCAGTTATGCATTTTTAACAGGATAAAAAAGGATAAGTTAAAAAAGGAAGCAAAAAACAGTTTGCGTCAGGAAAAGGAAATATGGAAACTAATATTTTAATTGTTGATGATGATAAAGATATAAGGACTCTGCTTAAGAAGGCTTTTTCAGATGAAGGTTTTAACTGTTTTGAAGCGGGAACTGGCGAATCTGCGCTGGAGGTTCTTGTTTCAAAACCTATGAATCTCATAATACTGGATATAAACCTGGCAGGTATAATGAGCGGTCTGGATGTTCTCAGGCTGTTAAGGTCCAGGGAAAGATTTTCCCGAATCCCTGTGGTTATAATGAGCGGGGTCCATAAAAATTCAGAAGATATAATCAATTCCTTTGACCTGGGGACAGATGATTTTATAGCCAAGCCCTTTAGTCCCAGGGAACTTGTGGTAAGGGTAAAGGCGGTCCTGCGCAGGGCCTCTTTCACCAGGGGCGTAGACGGGATCCTTAATGTAAATAATATATTTATAGACAAAGATGCCCGGTCCGTAAAAATACTGGGAAAAAAAATAGAATTAAGGCCTAAGGAGTTTGAGCTTCTATGGATTCTGGCCAATAAAAAAGGGACGGTATTGAGCCGGGATTTTCTATGCGAAAGAGTTCTGGGTTATGATTATTTCGGTTCCGGCCGGACAATTGATTCCCATATTAAAAATCTAAGAAAAGCCCTGGGGGAAAAGGCCGATATGATAAAAACAGTAAGAGGGGCAGGATATAAGATAGATGCAGATGAAGAAGAGATTATTTAAATTTATGCTCCCCGGCCGCGTTACCTGTCCCGGTATTTTTTATAATGTTTAGGCTGAAACGCACTTCTGAACTGAAGATATTCTCCCTTCTGCTCTTTATTGTCCCCCTGGTTAATATTGTTATTTTTGAGGGAACCACTTCCCTGACCTCGGCAGTAATCATAATGATTTCCCTGTTAATATTTTTCATCCTGGCATATTTCAATGCCAATAAAATCGTAAGAAAAATAGAAGAGGATGAAAAGAGAATTAACCAGATGAAAGAAAATTTTATGCATTTTGTAGCCCACGATATGAAAGATCCCATGACATCCATTGTAGGTTTTTTAGAAGTACTTCTTGATGAAACCGCCGGTCCCTTAAATAGCCAGCAGAAAGAATATCTTAAAATAATGGACCGCTCTTCAAAGCTTATGATGGGAATGATAAACGATATACGGGATGTAACAAAAATGGAGGCGCTGGGAGGAATATCTGTTGAGAAAAGCGAGATTTCCCTGAGGGAGGCAGTTGATGACGTGGTCCGTATGTTCTCTCCCCGGCTGAAGAAAAGTAAAATTCATATTAAAGTCGTGCAGAAAAACGAGATTGATAAAATCCAGGCCGATTATAACCTCATCGTGCGCAGTATTTCCAACCTGGTTATCAATGCCCTGAATTTCACCTACGAGAAGGGGGAAATTAAAATTGATCTGGAGGAAAAAAAAGACAGGGTTTATGTTGCGGTGGAGGATACCGGGGTAGGAATATATAAAGAAAAATGCGCTACGGTATTTGATAAATTTGAACAGATAAAAAACGCTGAAAGCAAAAGGACCGGCACCGGCCTGGGACTAACCATAACTAAATACATAATAGAGTCCCACGGAGGAAGAATCTGGGTTGATTCGGAGCCGGGTAAAGGTTCCAGGTTTGAGTTTTTTATTCCCCGCACCGGACCCCCGGGGCCTTCTTAGGATGCCGGAGAACCTACTCTCCCAGTATCTCTTTTACTTTTAAGATAAGTTCTTCTACCCGGGGTTTTTGAATTACATTGCTTATCCCTGTAGCTTGAAGTTTCGGTTTTATCTTTTCCATATCCTCGGCCGAGAAGACAATGATAGGTATATGCTGTGTTTTAACAGAAAGCCGTATCTTGTCAGCCACACTTGCCCCGTCTCCTGCAGGCATTTTGTAATCCAGAATAATCAGGTCCGGTTCATTCCTGTGGGCAAACATTACCCCCTGCATACCGTCAAAGGCAATACTTACATTATAGCCCTTTTCAGTTAAAACTTTCCGCAGGGTATGAGCTATTGTCTGGGAGTCATCAACGATCAATATTTTTTTCATAATATTCTTTTTTAAAAATCCTTAATAAAAGTTTATTTAAAACGGGTTTTAAACTCTTTTTCGCTACTCCCTTATAATATAATTTGCCCGATATATCAAGAAGCAAGAGGAATCCCCCGGGATTTTAATTGACTTTTAATAAATTGAATGATAAAATTTACTTAAAAAGGAGGAAATGATATGAATAAATTAAAATTAAAAATACTGATTGGTGCAGTAATGGTATCTCTATTCTTTATAAATTCAGCTGCTGAGGCTAATGTGGCCCTGGTTACCAATATGACTTCCCAGGAGGCTGAGGCGCAGAAAGTGGCTCTGGAATCTTTTAAAGATAAATTTTCCGCTTCGGCCGGTAATGTGAATATGGTCCAGTTTGACCTGGCCGGTATAGGGGATAATGACGCGGCGGTGGAAGAGATAAGGGGTTTTTCACCGGAGATGATAGTTGCTTTCGGTTCCCGTGCGGCTTCTCTTATGAAGGAAGAGTTTGAAGAGACTCCGATAATTTTTTCAATGGTTTTGAACCCTGTAACCCGCGGCCTGGCTGAAAGTGCCGAAAGAGCCGGCAATAATTTAACGGGGGTGAGCTTAAACCTTCCCGTGCTCCCCCAGTTCAGCCTTATTGCCAATATACTGCCTGACCTGGAAAAGATAGGTATTATGTATGACCCCCAAAATTCCGCCGGTATAGTACAGGAGGCACGCGCCGCCGCAGACCAGCTGGGACTTAGCTTAGTTAAATACACCGTAAGCGAAGCCCGGGAAATATCCGGGGCCCTTGAGCACCTCAGGGCCCAGGGAGCGGATATCATATGGGCCCTGCCCGACAGCACCGTTTATTCGGGGGCTTCTGTGCGTCAGGTGCTTCTCTTCAGCTTAAGAAACAGGATCCCGGTAGCCGGATTTTCCGAAAGCTTTGCCC
>PWQF01000142.1 GCA_003556865.1 Elusimicrobiota bacterium
ACCTCGCGATGGACACCCTTGCCCTTAGCTAATGGTTGGCGATTATGAACCCCCATAGTGGACTTGCACCACCAAGTTATATACCATGCACGGCACACCCACAAGAACCGGGAAGGTCAAATTAACCTTCCCGGCTCTTTTTTTGCAATACAAAAATCGTTATATCAATGAAGGGTTTCTCCGGGTTAGATCCATGGGAATTATCTTACGTTTTTCAAGGGAGGATGAGAGTACGCCGTGTTTGAATTATAAAATACTCAGTCGACATCGTCCATATCTTTAACACAGCGTACTGAATAAGCGGGTTGCTTGTCTGAGCTGCATCTATTAACGGCACTGAATTCATGGTACATAACCCTTCTCCATGCCTGGTTGTTATAACTTTCAGTGTACGTCCACCAATAGCCATTGAATCCTGCTGAATGGAAACGTCCGTCACTGCCCCGGTAACCACCCGGAAAAGCAGAAAAACCGTAATCATCGGTACCGCTTCCATTGTCAAACCATCCTGATGCTGACTTCAATTTTTTTCCTGCATCGTATCCCCTTAAATACAGGTCATTCCATTCGGAGTCACCTATTCCATATTTACTGTCTACAAAACCTTCAAGCTCTTTCCAGTCATCATCAGTTGGTACACGCCAGCCAAGAGGACAAAGCTCATCTGTATTTACTGCATACCAATTGTATAAAGCCCCATAAATGTCAGCATTACTCTCATCGTTGCCAAACCAGATATATGCTCCGGTACTTAATTTGCTCCATTCACTATTATCTTTTACATTAGGGATAGGTGTGCCGTATCGGTATGTTGTAGTTCTTAAATTCTCTGCCATCCACTCCTGATCGCCAATTTTAACTGTTTTATAATGATTCCCCTCAATATCGATAACACTCTGATTTGGCTTCTGGTATCCATCATCAGGCAAAGTTTCAAAACTGAAAATTTCTCCGTAGGCAGTACCTGCGATATTGATAGCGTAAGCCCTTAAATAATATTTAGTTTCCGGTAAAAGACCGAAAAGATAACTGGTAAACTGGCCTTCCCCTGTACCATTTGCTGTCATACCGGCCCGGTTCTGCAATGTCGGCTCTGCATTGTATTGGCACCATACCACTCCGCGATCTGTAACAAATGCCCCGCCATCATCAATTACCTTGCCCCCACTCTTTACACGGATACTTTCAATTGATTTTACTGGTAAAGTATTTACTGAAGGAATTTCAGCCGGTTCATCTTTTTCACACGCATATAAAAAAATCAATAAGGCGCCCCACAAGAGAATATTATAAAAATATTCAGTTCTATTATTAAACTCATATTCAAGCATAAAAACTTTAATATCCTATCCTTTGTTCATAATTCACAAAATGAATCACTCCTTAGCTTTTTCCGGGGCTTTTCAAGCAATTACCTGCAAAACATTAATTCATGTCCCCTTCCGTCTATTTTCCGGGTTGTTGGATCAGACTGCTTCTCAATTAAGTAATTCCATAATTAACTCCTTTACTACTTAAAGGTTTTATAAATTTTTAAACAGTATGTGTCTTTCCCTTGCCTTATTGAGCAGCAGATCGAATTCACGTTCTTCCCTTATTTTGTTCAGAAGAGGATCGGAGCTGAAGTATGGATAACAGAAGAACCCCGCTTCTATCGTTTCCTCTAATTTACTGAGGGCATCTTCTTTGCGTCCAGTCATGCTGTAAAAGTGGACGAGGCGATATTTGCGTTCGCCATCAACATCATCTCTCTCTTCCAGTTTCTTCAATATTTCTCTCACCTCGTTATTATTTCCGGTAAGGATTGCCCTGTATCCCATTCCAAAGAGACTGCTCCACACGCTCACGGTATCTTTTGCAAAGGCATTATCATATAGTGAGACGGCCATGGAGGTATCTCCCGAATAGAAATACACCATTGCACCGTAGAAATATTGTTTTTCATCTAGTGTCCTGCCTGACTGTTCGTGCAGAGAGACAACATTTTTGAACGTTTTGGCGGCCTCATCGTATTTCGCAAGGTAAACAAGAGATTTCAGTATCTGCATTTCGCAGGAAATAGTGTTTCTTACGCTTGAATCGAGGTTGATGGCGCGCCTGTACATATCAACTGATTCTTCGAGCAGTCCGGCGTATCGATAAACATATCCGAGTCCTGAGTAGAACACAGGTATATTCGAATTGAGTTCGAGTACGTTTTTAAGCATTTCCACAGCCTCTTCGGATTTCCCGGTCTTTGTATTTAACATTCCGAGACTGTAGAATGCCCGCGGAGACTTGTCGTTTATTTCCATTGATCTGCGCAAGGCCTCTTCAGAAGCATCGTAGAAGCCCTCTGCTCCCCCAACGATGCCTGAATATCGCTGGTATGCATTCCCAAGAATCGTATATGCATTTGCGAAAGAAGAGTCGAGACTGACCGCCTCTTCCGAAAAGGCAATTGCTTGCCGGACATCACGAGAAGCACGGAAGAGCCGGTCAGCTGCCTTCAGGTAATTTTCCCAGGCATCGGGGTTTGATGTGAAGGTTCCTTTCAGTTTCCGGTCGGTTTCACCGGTAAGAGTAATTTTGAGGGTTTCCATTATTTTCTCAAAAACCATTAATGGAAGTTTAGCCGTCTGGCTTAAAGTAATGTTATACTCCTTCTCAGCAGCAGCTTTACCGCTTCCGGGATCGTGTATATTGAGAGTAAGGCTGAACGAGCCGTTTACCTTCTTATATGTACCTGTTACAATTAAATCGACATCGAGTGCATTTTTGACTTCTTCAACTGTATAGGGCTTATTTTGGTATATAGAAACGGTATTGATCGGCCTTACAATCAATTTATCGACATACCATAATTTGTCGATGATATCATAAGCCAGCCCTATTCCGTAATGGTTTGTTGACGGGTGAAGCGCCTCATTAGTGAAAGGCATTACAGCAATTTTAATGCTGTTTGTGCTTTGGTGATTTTCATCCGCATTGATATTTGCAGTAAGAGTAATAAAAATAAGCAGACATAAAACTGTTTTCATAGATTTTTTTTTAAATTACAAGTTATTCCTTCTGTTGTTTCATTTCGGTATTAAATATGCATTATGTTCCCGACGATATCGCCCATCATATTTGAGGTTATATTAGTCATGTCGGTCATCCGGTAAATGCCGCCTGTTTTTTAAGTATCCTCGGGAGACGGGTTAAATACTTTTGTGTGATGGAGGTTTACTACTTTTACATAAGACGTTTTTTTACAGCTTTTCCCTAATCAGGTTGAATAAAATTTTGGCATTCTAAGTTTTACAGATACGGGATTTGAAGAATAATTCAAGATTCATTAAAATGAGCAACATCAAATGTGACCCAGGAGATCGAAAAAGCAACGGACTGAAAGAACATACAAAAAACGGGAAAAGCAATAATTGACTTTTCCCGTTTTTAATTTTCCGCTTTTTATCATTAACACTTTACCTTGGGCTCAGATATCTGTCCAGCCAGTTATGCAGTTCTTTATACCAGTAAATTGAGTTTTGTGGTGATAGTATGTGGTGATTCTCGTCTGGATAGTAAACGAATCTGGCGTCAAGTCCCATTCTTTTGTAAATACCATACACAAGCAGTCCGTTTGCCACAACTACCCTGTAATCCTTTTCTCCGTGATATATAAGCATGGGGGTTTTAAAATTTTCGGCAAACATTGCGGGATTTTTCTCCATCATAATATCAAAATC
>PWQF01000310.1 GCA_003556865.1 Elusimicrobiota bacterium
CGGACTCAAGGGTTTCAAGCTTACCGCGCAGAGCAGGATCAAGAGATCCTTCAGAACTATCGTATTCAAGAAGACCCTCTATAAGCTCATCATAAGATATGCCGGATATGATTTCGGCAATCCCCTCATCAGCCTGGCCGGTTAAAAGAGATTCGTATAATCTCCTGGTAGAATCAGATTGAAGTGAGGAACCATCTTTTTTGCTTGCTATCTCTTTTTCCTGACTCACATACAGGTTTTGGGGGGCGGACTCTTTTCTGTCACTAATGTTTATAATATTAAGATAAGCATTTAAAGCTTTATAAAGGGGAACCCCGAGGCTGGCCCGGGCAATTCTTTCCACTGAAATTCTGTCACTGGCTTCTTTAAAACTCAGATTATCCCTTACGGATCTTTCCGCCACATCCATAAAGGTATTTATCATTGTCTTCTTCAGTTCTTTTTTAGTATCTTCTTCTTTCCATTTCTCATTTTTTGCATTCTGCTTCAGCTCCAGGAATGAGCCTCCTACCCCAAGCGCGTTTGCCAGAGTATCGGGAACAACTTTAATGCCTCTTTCAAGCATCCTCCGGTACCCTTCATCTGTGGAAGGCCCGTTTGCAGCTTCAATAACAAGCTTTGCCTTTATATCGCCTGCATTCTTTTCAGTTATAACGTTTTCTATGGCAGCAGGAATAAGAATATCTACAGGAGCCTCAAGAACAGTCCCTTCAAATATTTCGACTTTATCTTTTCCTTCAGCGTATGAGGTCATTCTTTTTTTACCGGAAATAATGTGCTGCTCTATTTCCTCTAAATCTTTAAGGCTGAACCCGCCTTTTTTATATAGCGAGCCGGCGACGTCTTCAATATATTCCAAAAGAGAGCCTGACTCTGCCAGCATCTTTGCCAGGGGCAGTCCCACTTTCCCCATTCCCTGAATAGCAACGGTCATTCCTTCAAGAGGTCTGGACTGGTCAATGGTTTTCCCGGTCTCTTTTTCCAGTTCGGATTTAAAATATTTCAGTGCCTCCTCAGCTGCCCACATAATTCCCCAGGAAGTGGATTTTGATCTTCCCATCAACCCGCCATGATCTATTCTCTTTCCGGTAAATGTTCCCATCACAAGATCCTCTTTAATCTCAAGTTCCTCCAGGGCCTCCAAATAAGTTTCAAGAAAGAAATAATTATCTGTCTCTGCCTTTTTATCCGGATTTTTTTCATTAATATGTTCTATTACTTTTCTATTATTTTCCGCTGCCTGTAAAATCTTAAAGGGGTTATACCAGCTTCTGGTTCTGACAAGGTCTTTTTCGGCCCATTTTATTTTAATAAGTTCGTCTATATAGAAACCTGTGTCGTCACCATCGAGATTCATATCTAAAGCTATTGAGTCCCAATCAGCATTTTTTATTGCCCCGGCTTTGTAAAGAGTCCTTGTCTCGGCACGGATAATCCCTGCCTTCTCCTCCTTGGGCATATTGGCGACCGTATAATTTCTTTTCTTAAGCTCTTCAATGAGGGTTTCGGGAATCATAAGCCCGCCTTTTGCTCCGGCAAGAGGCAAATTGTGCAGAGAGTTTTTCAGGGACATCGCGGCAGCAAGAGCCTTTGATTCAAACATTTCCACCTGACTACCCCATCTCAACCCCCCTTTAAAAACCCCCATTTCCCTGATATGCTGAGCCCTATGGGTGATAAACTCGTATTTTTTGCCAAAAACTTCTGCCTCAAAGGTTTTGCGGGTGAGTTTATAAAAACTGAGTATCCTATCTATTGCCCATTGCGGATATCCCAGATCTTTAAGGGCTGCGGAAATTCTATCTCTTACGTTATTCCAGTATTCCCGCCCTTTATCCAGGGCATCAGCTTTCTGCTTTTCATTAATCCGCTTATCGAATATTTCCAGTTCCGCTTCTTTCCAGGCTTCCAGAAGCTCTTTTTGCCATTCAGTATTTCCATCAACAACAACTGCATGCATGGCCGCATGATAAGCGTGAACAGGAGATTCAGGAATTATTCTGGCAACCCTGGCAGCGGATCTGGCTGCAAGCTTTTCATCTAGAACCATCTCCTCGGTAAAAGTGAATATCTGGCTTGAAAGCTCAAGGGCTTCTTCATATTTCATGTTTCCCCGGGACAGGGCCAGGCCGGCTTCAATTGCTTTTCGGGGGCGGTTATCTTCAGGATACTCTTTCTCAAAATAATGAAGAACATGAGCGGCACATCCGGCTGCCAGCCTGGTCAGAGCAGGCCGGCCAAGCTTTTTCTTAAATCCGCTAATTACCCCAATTACAATATTTTTACCATCCCTGTTTTCTTCCATTAAATTATTAAACAGATCTTTGAACTGCTCTTTTTTTAAGAGCAGTTCATCCAACTCCTCTTTTTCGGGCCCCGGCGACTCAGTTAGAGACTGAGACTTATAAGCATCAAGAAAATCTTCCGTGCTGATATAATCACCTTTTTCAGTTGAGCTTTCAGGATAAAGTTTAAGGGTCAGCTCTTTTATCTCTCCCGGGCCGAATATTTTTTTACTTGGCAGCAGATAAGCCGTTTTAACACCCAGCCACTCCATTAAGCCCTTAAACCAGGAGAGGGTTCTTATTTCATATTCATAGGAAAGGTTGCCGGTTTCAATAAGTTCACCCCGGCTGTCGCGGATTTTAAATTCAATTTCCGGGTGATGCTCTTCCCGGCATAATAACTCATCCAGTGCTTTATATATATTCTTTGTAACAAGGCTCATTTTTATTTCCTCAATGCCTTTTCGCCTGGCCTCTTCCAGCATTGAGGGTAACTCCCGGCGTATAAGGTAGGCGGCAGTTTCGGCAGCTTCACCGGTCCCGACCAGCCGGCGATCTACTTCCAGCTCAGCTATACCTTTCTTTCCTCTTCCCTTATAAATAAATATTCTAACACCGTTTAACTCCCGGTAACTGGCATAACTATCCGGATTAAACCTCTGCCAGTGTTCTAAATATTTCTCATGATCATACTCTTTTATATCCCGCTTTACCGCAGCAGGGCTGATTTGATTTATACGGGAAATAGGCTCTCTTTCCTCTAATAACATATCCGGTGCAGAAGCCCCGGCCTCATCCCCCTGGCGGCTATCCTGAATTATTATCTGCCTGAAGTTGGTCTCATACTCAATTGATTTAATGAAATCAAAGAAGTTTGAAACTGCCTCCCTCTCCTTCTCCCCGGAAAGTGAATTTAGGAAATTCTCCCTTTCCCCTTCGTAAAGGGGCCATCTCCCCATCTGCCCCCTGCGGACAAGAAGACTGAATGCCCTTTTCAGGTCAATTTCCCCTGCCGGGACATTAAACTTCTGGTAGGCATAGGCCAGAACCCACTGGGGGGGGGCTCTTTCCGCCTGAACCCTTATCCAGGTTTTATTAAGAATAAGCCTCTGGCTTTCAGGCGTAATATCAATGCTGAACCCGGATATTTCTTTAAAAATATCAAGAGTTGATTTAATAAGCCACATAGGCGGTGCTCTTTCAGAGTCTTCATCCTCCCATATCCTCTGGGCTTTCCTAATAGTATCCCTGCTTTTCCTGTTTTCGGAAAGCTTATGCATATTACCAATCCAGCTGCAGTTTATATATTCAATTGCCTCTTCAGGGTTTAAATCCCCTAAATCATTAAGCTCTTTGTAAATCTGTTCCGTCATACGGGCCAGCCAGGAGGAG
>PWQF01000139.1 GCA_003556865.1 Elusimicrobiota bacterium
AGGTATTTAAGCATTGCCGCGGTAAGAGTTGTCTTACCGTGGTCCACGTGCCCTATTGTTCCAACATTAAGATGCGGTTTTGTTCTTTCAAATTTAGCTTTTGCCATAATCTTTTCCTCCTTGCTCTGAAATTATTTTCATTCCATCAGTTTCTCTGAAATCTGCCGGGGAACCCTCTGGAACCTGGAAGGCTCCATACTGTATGTGGCTCTTCCCTGGGTAAGGGAGCGGAGCGAGGTAGCATAACCAAACATTTCCGCCAGCGGAGCTTCAGCCCTTACTACCTGAGACTGGTCCTGGGTGCTGGCCATTTCATTTACAGTTCCCCTTCTGGCATTTAGATCTTCCAGGACATCCCCCAGGTATTCGCTGGGTACCCGTATCTCCAGGTCGGCAATAGGCTCAAGAAAAATCGGCTTACCTTTTTTAAGCGCTTTTTTCGTTGCTTTGCTTGAAGCTATTTTAAAAGATATTTTTGAAGAGTCAACCTCATGAAATGATCCGTCCGTCAATATAACCTTTACATCCGTAACATCAAAGCCTCCCAGCGGGCCGCAGGTCAGGGCTTCCCGGGCGCCCTCCTCCACTGAGGGAATAAACTCTTTAGGTATGCGACCTTCTCTAACTCTGCTCTCAAACTGAACACCCGAGGCCGGGGGAAGAGGTTCAAAAGAAACAAGAACATGGGCAAACTGGCCCCGGCCGCCGGTCTGTTTTGCATACCTCTCCTCCACCTCAGCTTTTTTGGTTATTGTTTCCCTGTAAGTTACAACCGGAGGGGAAACCTGACAGTCCGCCTTAAATTCATCCCTCAGGCGCCGGACAATAACCTCAAGGTGAAGTTCACCCATCCCCTTTATTATGCTCTGGCCGCTCTCTTCATCCACGCCCAGCTGAAGAGTGGGGTCTTCCGACGTGAGCTTTCTTAAGGCAGTGTTAAGTTTTTCCTCTTCCGCCTTATTTGCCGGCTCTATTGCTACAGCAACTACCGGCTCGGGAAACTGCATCCTCTCAAGTATTACAGGGTCATTACGGTCACAGAGACTATCCCCGGTAGAAGTATCTTTAGGGCCCACAAGCGCGCCTATATCCCCCGCCTTAAGTTCATTCCTGTCCCGGCGCGTATTGGCATGCATCTGAAGTATGCGCGAAACTCTTTCATCTTCATTAAGGTTAAGATTAAAAATACGCTCCCCCTTCTTTATAGTTCCGGAATATACCCTAACAAAAACAAGACGGCCCACATAAGTATCTGTCATAGTCTTAAAAACCAGGGCCGCCAGGGGGCCGTCGGGCCGGGCCTTCCTTTCAACAATCTCCCCTTTTTCAGGTTCTTTTCCTTTAACGGGGGGCACATCCAGGGGAGACGGAAGATAATCTGCTATGGCATCAAGTAAAAGCTGTATCCCCTTGTTTTTCAGAGCCGAGCCGAGCAGCACAGGTATAATCTTAAAATCCACAGTTGCCTTCCGGAGAGCCTTTTTTAAAAGTTCCCCCGGCACGGGCTGCTCCATAAGGTAAAGCTCCATAACCTCATCATCTGTGTCTGCAACCTTTTCAATCATCTCCGTTCTCATTTTTACCGCTTCCGCCATATATTCTTCGGGTATTGCTTCAGTTTTAAAAAGCTGCCCGCTGCTTTCGGTAAAAATTTTAGCATTCATTTCCACTAAATCTATTATTCCCTTAAAAGTATCTTCCGACCCTATGGGGATCTGAACGGGACAGGCACTTTCAACTTTCATCCTTTCCCTTATCTGTTTAAGAACCCTTTTATAGTCCGACCCCGTCCTGTCAAGCTTATTAATGAAAACAACACGGGGGACATTATACTTATTGGCCTGACGCCATACGGTTTCTGACTGCGGCTCAACTCCGCCCACCCCGCAGAAAACAACAACACAGCCGTCAAGCACCCTTAAAGACCTCTCCACTTCTACAGTAAAATCAACATGGCCGGGAGTATCTATAATATTTATGGTCCTCCCTTTCCATCTGCAGGTAGTGGCAGCAGAGGTTATGGTTATTCCCCTTTCCTGTTCCTGCTGCATCCAGTCCATTACAGCTGTTCCCTCATGGGTTTCACCCATTTTATAGGTCTTTCCCGTATAATAAAGTATGCGCTCGGTAACCGTAGTTTTACCCGCATCTATATGAGCTACTATTCCTATATCCCTTAAATTCTTTAAATTCATTAAATTTCTGCTTATTTTATCTGGTCTATTTTTTATACAGCTTTTTACCATCTGTAGTGCGCAAAAGCTTTGTTGGCTTCTGCCATTTTGTGCATTGTCTCTTTTTTTGCCACAGCCGCGCCCTCTCCTTTTGCAGCCATCACAATTTCCCTTGCCAGGCGCTCCTTCATAGGCCGGCCCGTTGAGGAACGGGATATATCCGTAAGCCATCTTATGGATAAAACCAGTCCCCTTCTCTGGCTCACCTCTACCGGCACCTGGTAAGTAGCTCCCCCCACCCTCCGTGATTTCACCTCAAGGAGGGGCCTTATTTTTTCCACTCCTTTTTCCAGGGCCTCAAGGGGGGTGCAGTTAAGCTGTTTTGATGCCTCTTCCAGGGCTCCGTAACATATGTTCTGGGCCAGCCTTTTCTTGCCGTCCCTCATAACCTTGCTTATCAGCATTCCAACCATCTCACTGTTATACCGGGGATCAGTTTTTACTGAATCAGAAATGAAGGATCTTTTTCTGCTCATGATTTTTTCTGGCCGTACTTGGAGCGGCCCTGTTTCCGGCCTTCTACCCCGGAAGTGTCAAGTGTTCCCCTGATCACATGGTAGCGCACGCCGGGAAGGTCTTTAACCCTCCCTCCCCTTATAAGAACAATGGAATGCTCCTGGAGGTTGTGCCCTTCGCCCGGTATGTAAGAGGCGACTTCCATACCGTTGGTAAGTTTTACCCTGGCAACTTTTCTTAAAGCGGAGTTGGGTTTCTTGGGCGTAGTAGTATAAACCCTCACGCAAACCCCGCGCTTCTGCGGACAGGCCTGCAGGGCCGGAGTAGCCCGCTTTTTAATAATTTTTTTCCTGCCTTTTCGTATAAGCTGATTTCTGGTTGGCATAATTTATTTTTCCTCGTTAATTTTCTTATTATACACCCCGGTCCCCACGGGGATAAGTTTCCCTATTATTACATTTTCCTTAAGACCCTTTAGGCGGTCCAGCTGGCCGGATACTGCCGCTTCAGTAAGTATTCTTGTAGTTTCCTGAAAAGAAGCAGCGGATATAAAACTTTCACCTGAAAGCGAAGCCTTTGCAATACCCAGCAGCTTCGGCTGGTATGTGGCAGGTTTTTTCCCTTCTTCCTGCATTTTTCTGTTAACCTTATCCACTACTTTTTTCTTTAATATTTCCTTCTCCAGGAAAGTGGTATCCCCGCTGGACTGTATCTGAACAAAAGAGAGCATCTGTTTAATAATTATCTCGATATGCTTGTCGTCAATCGTCACATTCTGTGACCGATAAACGTTTTGAACTTCCTCTATAAGGTAACGCTGCAGCGCTTCTTCACCCTTAATCCGCAAAATATCATGCGGCACCAAAGGCCCGTCGGTCAATCTGTCGCCGGCCCTGACCAGGTCGCCGGCGTGAACATTCAAATGCCGGTCGCGAGGCACATGATGCTCTTTTTCCATGCCGCTATCGCTGCGAACCACAAC
>PWQF01000191.1 GCA_003556865.1 Elusimicrobiota bacterium
GAGAGGAGTTTATCGAAGCTGCAAAAGAACGTTCTCAGCAGAGGGCCGCAGATGCTGCCCAGAGAAGAGAGCAGCTTATGGCCGCAGCCCGGCAGAGAGCCGAGGAGGCCGCCCAGAGAAGGGAGCAGCTGATGGAAACCGCAAAGGTGCGCTCACAGCAGAGGATTGAAGAGTCTGCCCAGAGAAGAGATCAGGTTATAAATAATAATGCCCGTAGGCAGAGGGAAATAATAAACGCCTGGGAGAAATAGAAACTTAACGCCGGATAATTATCCGTAAGGCCTGAGTAAATTAAAACACCTGTAAACGTATATATATTTAACTGTTACACCCTTACGCTTTACCGGAATTGATTTTTTAAATTTAATGGTTTTAAAATAAGGTGAATATTTTGCTTGCCTGTCAGAATAAACCCTGCTGGTTGTAATAAAGAACCCGTCTTTTCCAATATATTTATTTTGATCCTGCCAAAAATTAAAGCCTCTTGCATTTTTCAACCGAGAAAGAACCAGAACCGTGTAATTCTTATATGCCGCATGGGCAAGATAACCGGCAGTATACCATTTATCCGTAAATAGAAATATATCATCCCCTTCAGTAATATTATCTACAGCTACCACCGCCTTTTCCCATCCCATCCAGGACATAGAAATATCAGAGGGTCTTATCCTTTGAGGTTCAGAGGCTGCTTCAGAACCAGCAGACCGGTTATAAAAAGTGCCCCGGTGCATCTGTAGCAGGGCCGCTGCTATAAAAAACAATACCAGCCCTGTATGCATAAAAGTATATTTTTTAAATTTTTTTCTCTTATTTAGGTAAAGTCCGTAATAAAATTTTCCCACGGGGAGCGAAAGCGTAATGTAAGCAGGCAGTGCCCAGTGATAAAGGGCCCGAGAGAAGAGTGAATATAATATAAAAAAGGCAAGCGGAATAAATCCGAAACAGAAAATAAACTTTTCATAAGAGTTTCCGAAAAATCCGCGGAGACTCTTTAAACTAAAATAAATAGCGGGAAAAAAGAAAAAAGGCAGCAGGTAAGCCACCTGCCCGCCCAAAAACTGGGCAAGGTAGTTAAGATTAAGACCCGAAAAATATGACCTTGTTAAATAAAAGTTGAAGCCGGCAAAATCATTCTGCAGGTTCCATAAAATAACAGGTAAAAAAATAATTAAGGCCGTTAATACCGAAAGATAGGGGCCCGGGGTTAAAAATAATTTTCGTTTATCCCTGCTTGAAAGCATATAAACCAGAGCCCCGCCAAAAAGAAATAAGGCCGTATATTTTGAAAGAAGAGCCAGTCCGCCGGAAATCCCCAGCAAAATCCAGTTCTTCAGTGAAGAAGTCTCCATACTTTTCTTAAAATAAAAGAGAGAAGTTATCCAGAATAAAATAAAAGGAGCATCAGGTAAAAGCAGGGTCCCGGATAAAAAAAACATCGGCACATATAAAAATATAATGGAGGAAAAAAAAGCTTCTTTTTGATTAAAAAATAAGTTTGAAAGTTTTTTAAAAACCCCGATAGCCAAAGTAAAGAGTATTACGGGGCCCAGCCTTAAAAAAAAAGGGGAAAAATTGTTCAGGGGCAAAGAAAATATTGCTCCGGCCAGTGCAACAAGGGGGGGATGATCAAAATAACCGGGCGAGAGGTTTATAACGTAAAGGAAATAATAGGCCTCGTCTGCTGAAAGAGGCATAAGAGCAGCTATTAAAAGCCGCAGGAAGAAAATAATAAGTACTGATGCCAAAAAAGTTTTTTTATAATGCACCTTTTCTCTTTTTTTTACATTTAGGTTTCCCGAATTATTTACAGACTCACATCTCTTTAATGAAGAAAATGTCTCCGGCCGGTAAAAACCATACTTACGCCCAACTTTTCTGCTGCATCTACCACTTCGGAGTCGTTTTTAGAACCCCCGGGCTGAATAATACTTTTTATCCCTGCCGCCGCCGCCCTCTCAACTGCATCCGGAAAAGGGAAAAAAGCATCGGAAGCCATAACCGGGGAAACTTTTTCCCGGGGACAGAACTTCTTCATTTTATTTACAGCTATCTCCACGGCGCTCACCCGGGCTGTCTCTCCTCCTCCCAGGCCCATTGTCTTACCCCCTCCGACAATTGCAACTGCATTTGACTTAAGAAAAGCTGCAATTTTCCATGCAAACCTTAAATCTTTTTCCTGCCGCTCATCAGGCTTAAAAGAGGTAACTATTTTCCATTTTTCCCCTTTAAAACTGTCCGGGTCCTGAACCAGAACTCCCCCGCTTATCTTACGCCAATCCTTATGCACCTTAAACTCATCGTACTCCACAACTCTTAAATTCTCCTTCTCTTCCAGAACCCTTAAAGCACCCCTGCTAAAGGAAGGAGCTGCAACCACTTCATAAAAATTACCGGACATTTCACGGGCAGTTTCCTCGTTAAGTTCCCGGTTAAAAGTTACAATCCCCCCAAAAGCGCTCATAGGATCAGCGCTGTATGCTTTTTCATAAGCTTCAGTTATGCCGGACCCTACCGCCGCCCCGCAGGGAACGGAATGCTTTATAATTGCGCAGGCCGGGGCAGTAAAGCTTTTTACTATACCTACCCCTGCATCAAGATCCTGGTAGTTATTAAAACTGAGTTCTTTCTTACCCTGTATTTTAGTGAATGGAGGAGTACCGTAAAGGGCAGCCCTCTGGTGAGGATTCTCACCGTAACGCAGTTTTTCTGAAAGTGGCAGATTTAAGATAAATTGTTCCCGGTTAAAATAAGATGAAATCGCCTGCTCATACTCACAGGTATGGGAAAAGGCTTTTGCTGCCAGCAGCCTTCTTTTTTTAAGAGACAGTGTTCCTTTTTCCATATCTTCCATTATGAGAGTATAATCCCGGGGATCGCATACCACCCGGACTTCTTTATAATTTTTTGCGCCGGCCCGAATCAGGCTTACCCCGCCTATATCTATATATTCCAGAAGCTCTTTTTCGCTTCTGCCTTCCTTTTCTGCCCTGGTAAATGGATACAGATTTACACATATGAGGCCAAAAGGCTTTATATTCAAACGGGCAAGTTCTTTTTTCTGGTCCCGCCGGGCCAAAAGCCCGCCAAAAACTGCCGGATGCAATGTTTTAACCCTACCCTCAAGCATATCCGGGTAGCCGGTAACTTCTGATATATCAGTTACATCTATACCGGCTTTTTCAAGGAATTTCCGGGTTCCTCCCGTGGAATAAATTTCCCATTTTTTAAGAGAAAGATATTCACAGAATTCCTTTACTCCTTTTTTATCATATACGCTTACTAATGCCCTCATTTAACTCCCCTTTTTTCTGATTTTATTATACTCCTTCTATTTGTCAAATTAAGAAAAAAAAAGCCCCCTTCGGTTTTGTTTTTCCGAAGGGGGCCTGATCCACTTAATGCGGATTTTACATCATTCCGCCCATTCCGCCCATTCCGCCGGGCATTCCGCCACCGGGCATTCCGCCACCGGGCATTCCGCCGCCGGAATCATTATCTTCAGGCTTATCGGCTATAAGACACTCAGTGGTAAGTATGGTCGAAGCCACGGAAGCCGCATTTTCTATAGCGGAGCGTGTCACCTTGGCAGGGTCTATTATCCCCTTTTCAACCATATTCACATATTCGCCGCCTTCGGCATCATAACCGGTACCGGGTTCTGAATTAACA
>PWQF01000146.1 GCA_003556865.1 Elusimicrobiota bacterium
ACCACGGGGAGTTTGGTGCTGCAGGTGGACAAGGTGAAAATATCTCACCGGTGCCCACAAGCTGAAGTCTGAAAAACCTTCTAAAACATTTTACAGGCAAAACCTCAACATACTCTTCAAACTCAGGAAAGTCTATATGTATTTTACGTTTTTTTTTTCTGAGTTTTTTTACAATCTCAAAGAATTTTTCTTTGGAATTATTATCCAGTATTATTGATTCTTCCCGGTCTGCAGGATACAGGGGACATAAAATATGAAATATGCCCGGATCTATAGTAAATAATCTATCATTCAGTTTATTAATACCTTCTGTTAACACAGTCGAGCGATAAACAACAGAATTAACGCTTATATTGACACCGTAATCTTCCTTTTTATTTAATTCTGATATACACTTTAATGATTTTATTATACCTTCCGGATCTACTTTTCTGTATTTCATGCTTACGGCTCTGTCGTATGTATCCAAAGATACTACAAGGTCATTTATAAATGGCAGTACTCTCTTAACGGACCGGGCCCTCACAAGATTAGTATTGATTACAATATGGGCGTTAGTCTTATTTTTAAGGGATTTTACTATATCAGGAAATTCCGGGATTATGGTAGGTTCTCCACCACCGATCCATATATGCTTGGGAGAAATTTCCCCGATTCTGTTTAAGGTGGCGGAATAATCAGTATCTTCTAATTTTGTATTTTTATGAGAAGTGCAATAAAGGCAATCCATATTGCACGCGTCTGTAATTCTCCATTCAAGCACATAGGGAAAAAAAACTTTTTTAAGTTTATTTTTCATGTTACTTTTTTAGGCAAGAACATATTCAATTATATTTAAAGAGGCAATTGCTCAATAAAATTTCCGTTCCCGATTCCCCACTTATCTATAAGTTTGCGGTGCTCCATATAAATAAAATATTTTTCCGGCTTAAAAGCTTTCGGAAAAAAGACAAAAACCTCATTATTTAAAATAATGCGGCCCCCTGACTGAAAAGTGCGAAATCCGTAGTCAGCAAAGCTATAATATATTGATTTGAATTTTTCATCAAAAAGCCCTATTTCATCTAAAAGTCTGGACCTTATAAGCATGCAGGGTTCATATATATAATTTATAATTCGCCACTCCGCAAAATTTCCTATAAGATGTTTTAATAAGAATTCTTTGTAATCTTGAACTTTTTCCGGAGAAGGAGCATTAACGCCGAAAGATTTTGAAAGTCTAATATTAGAAGAGGGCAGAATTATCCTATTCGACCTATGGCTTTCCATGCAGAATACCGCACGCTCACTAAAAAAAGGGGCAAAATTAGAACCTTCAGGATAAATAAGGATATATTTTTTGTTTTTTTCTTTAATTAATCTCCTGTTAATATTATTTACAATATTTTTTCCGTATAAACCGGAATAGGCTATACGCCCAACTTCAGAAGATCTAAAATAGACTTTTTTAGGTTTAAGCGATTTTATTTTCTCAGCAAAATTCTTTTTAGCCGCCCTAATTATACGCGGACCTTGAATTTCCTTTAATAAAAATTTCTCATATTCCATTTCTCTTAATATAAGAGCATCAAAATAAGAGTATACCGGCAGCTCTTTTTCCAGGGCTACAACTATTTTAGGGGGCAGATCAAAAATATCTTTATTTTTTGATTCTTCCATCTTTAGCTCCATAATATACTGAGAATTTTTGATATCAAATAAGAATACAACATTCGGCAATAGCTGTTTTAAAAAATAAAAATAATATTTTGCTGTGTAAATAGAATCAAACAATATATAGCTATATTTCTTAACAGAAATTATTTTCTGCAAAAAATCTTTGGCAGATATTCGCCTTTTCTTTTCTTTTAGCCTTATTATTGAGGCTCCCATACCAGAAATTTTTCCTAGCATATCCTCGTCAAGAAAGAGGGATTGGGTGATAAAACAGTTTAAAGAGAATTCCTTAGATAAATACTGTATAAAATTCAAAAAATCTTCTCCTTTGCTGCTATTGGAAGAGGGCATCCTGGAGATACAGTAAAGAATTTCAGGTTTTGGAGTCATTTTTAAAGTAATTTATAGTAATCAGAAGTACCAATTATATCTAAGAATAGATGTATCACCCATCAGGAAGTACTTCCATTATTTGGAGGGCCTTTTTACACCATTTATTTATGAAGATATCTTTATTTACTACTCTAAGGTCATTATAGTTCATATTGTTGGGTTCATAACCCTGCCCGCCTATATGATGCACATATACATCTCCTGCAAGCATTATTTTATAACCTGCCTGGCGAATTCTCAGGCAGTAGTCGTAATCCTCAAAACCACCGGGTCCGAAGCGTTCATCAAGTAAACCAACTTGCTCTACAACCTCTCGCTTTATTATAAAGCAGAATGCATTCAGGCGGTGACAGTTAATCCACCTGCCTGCATTTTTTATGGCAAACGCGCAAGAGTAGTTTTGCAGTTCCGAAAGATCCTCATATCCCGGACTTATTTTCTGGGGACCCGAGGCCACATTGGTGCATGGCCCGGCGGCCCCAACCCTATTAGAGATTTCAAGACATTTCTGCATTCTTTTGAGCCACCCGCCCGTTAAGATAACATCATTATTAAGCAAGAGTATGTATTCCCCTTTTGCCTCTCTTATGCCCTGGTTATTAGCTTTTGAAAAAGCAAGATTTTCTGAATTAAAAATACACCTGACATTTTTTTTACCAGATCTGTATTGATTTAAAAAATCCACAGTACCGTCATTAGAACCGTTATCCACAATAATAAGTTCATAGGGGACTGCAGTAAAACGTTCAAGGCTATCAAGGCACTTTTTACTTAAGTCCAACTGGTTAAAAGTAAGCATCACTATGCTGGTAAGCTTTTCTTTTTTTTCAGGCTTTTTAAAAAGCTCATTCTTAAGCTCTGTTGGTTCACTGCATAAGACTATTTCCTTTTTAAGGTCATTTTTAATTTCTGAAGATTTTGAAAATAAAATAATTTTCCCTTCATATAAAGCTGATATTTTTCTGTAATAAACATTTAAGCTGTCAGGATCCGTAAAAATAATTGCTTTGTAATTATGATTAAGTAACTGCTTTTCGATATTAGAAGATAGCTCTTCAAAATCCCCCAGGTGTTTATAATCATCAAGAAGGCGTTCCGCGGAAGGAATAACGGGAGAAAATAAGTCAGCTTTAAATCCGAGCTGGCTAACTTTTTGGTTAAGAAGTAATAACTGATTTTTTTTATTCCGGGGGACTATGCCACAGACAGCAAGTATTCTGCCATTCATTTGCAGTTTTGGGCTTCTATTAAGTTATTGGAAATTAACTCTTCAATCAAAGTTTCCATATCTTCTCTAATATTACTTTCATCACATTCATATTCTTTACTTAATTTAGAAACTATTTCCTTTATATCCATCCCTTTATCTATCATTAACCATATACTGGTACCGGTAGGATTAAGATAAGAGTATTCATCCTTTCCCGGGTCCACTATAACTGCCTCAGAATCAACCACCTTCCACAAAATTTCATCCCTTATCCTGTATATGCTCATATAGCTCTCCAAAAATTATTTATTATTTAATGTCAGATAAAATTGACAACCCCTGTTATTTTATAATTTAGTTATGCTTAATTCAA
>PWQF01000265.1 GCA_003556865.1 Elusimicrobiota bacterium
AAATTTTTTTATGTCCGGCCATGCACAGCCGTATGTGGGAGTCTCCTCTTACCCGTAAAAATATCAAATTTTTGGGGGAAGTGGGGTTCATATTTATAGGACCTGATAAGGGAGATCTTGCCTGCGGTGACCGGGGTGTGGGAAGAATGGCCAGCCCATCTGATATTATAAAAAAAATAATTAAAAGCGACCCAGACCCCGCTTAGTGAACCTTAAAGGGCTGAAAATACTTATTACTGCCGGGCCCACCACTGAAATGTGGGATGATGTGCGCTGCCTCAGCAATCTTTCAACAGGTAAAATGGGCTTTGCCCTGGGCAGTGAAAGCTTAAGGGCCGGAGGGGAGACAACGGTTATAAGCGGAATAAAGGAACCTGCCGGGTTCCCTGCAGAGGTTATAAGGGTCTGTAGCGCCAGAGATATGTTTAAGGCGGTTAAAAAGAAATTTCATAACTGTCACATTTTTATTTCATCAGCTGCAGTTTGTGACTTCCGTCCTGAAAGAATTAAGGGTAAAATTGATAAAAGTAACCCCCCGGAAGTTATTAGGCTTAAGCCCAACCCGGACATACTTCAGTGGGCAGGTGCCAATAAGGGTTCCAGGGTTATTGCCGGGTTTTCCCTTCAGAAAAGTCTTTGTCCGAAAAAGGCTGAGAGAAAAATGAGAAGAAAGAAGTGTGATATAATGTTTGTTAATACGCCGGAAAATATAGCTAATAACAGAAGAAATTTTATTCTTTTAACGGGAAAGGGTCAAGAGTCTTACTCTTCTCTTTCCCTGGAGAAAAGCGCTTTAAAGGTACTGGAATTATGTCTGAAGATAAAAAAGAGCTGCTGAAGAAATATATGGAGCGCAGAAAAGAGGGGGGAGAAGAGGGTTTTTTTATACAGTCGGCCCTTAAAAAGCTGAACAGCCAGGTTTCCCATTGCCGTAAATGCCAGCTGGGCAGTCAAAGGCTTAAGGCCTGCTTCGGGGAAGGAAGCAGCAAAGCTTCCATAATGTTTATAGGGGAAGGGCCCGGTTATTCGGAGGATCATAAGGGAAGAGTTTTTGTGGGGAGGGCGGGAAAACTGCTGGATAAAATAATATCGGGAGCCCTCAACCAAAAACGGTCTCAGGTATATATCACCAATATAGTTAAATGCCACCCCATGAAAGATCCGTCAGATCCTGAAAAAAGAGGAAATGACAGGCCCCCCTCAGATGAGGAGGTAATGGCCTGCATGCCTTACCTTAAAAAACAGATAGAAATTATACGTCCGCGGATAATAGTCCCCCTGGGCTCACCTGCAACTAAGACCATACTTTCAGAGACGCGGGGGATTTCACGGTTGAGAGGCCGCTCTTATGATATGGAAATATCGGGGGTTAAGCTTAAGGTTGTTCCCACTTATCATCCTGCTTATCTTTTAAGAAACAATTCTAAGAAATATGATGTATATGAAGACACGAAACTTATAATGTCTTTGCTTTGAAAACTGTTAAAATAGCTTTTCCCATACCGGTATTTAAAAACTTTAATTATCTGTCCGGTGATAATGTTTATCTTCTCTCACGTGTTCGGGCTCCCTTTGGGCACAGCTTTAGAACAGGTTATGTAGTTAAAGTTGTCCAGGCAGATGCAAAGGAAACGGAAAATTTGAAAAGAATAGATAGGGTGATTGATCCCAGCCCATTAATAACTCCCCCTCTGCTTGAGCTTGCCCGACATATGAGCAGTTATTATGCTGTTTCTTTGGGAGAGGTTCTGGGGATAATTCTCCCTCCCTTTATAAAGCCGTTTAAAAAGAAAGAGCCAATTAAAGAAAAAACTTCTTCATTTAAAGGTTCTTTTAATTTACCCCTCCCCCTGAAAAAGGTTTTAAAACCCATTATGGATAAGCGGGCCCGAGGGGAA
The DNA here is from genome assembly GCA_003556865.1 of Elusimicrobiota bacterium. Next base: position 1,899 of record PWQF01000265.1, read on the forward strand.
AAATATTTACTGACCGGGCCAAGGGAAAGGGAAAAAGAAAAGATTTATAGTTTTCTTGTTTCCCGGGCCATAAATGAAGGTGAATCTGCAATACTGCTGGCTCCCGAAATATCTGTAAGCAATCACCTTGCCCGGGTTTTATCGGAAAATCTTGGGGGGGTGAAGGTATACAGTTGGCATAGCCGTATAAGCGGCGGCGAAAAAATGAGGATTCTTCAAAGACTGAGGGAGGGAGAGGAAGCGGTAGTTGTGGGAACCCGTTCGGCAATTTTTTCTCCTGTCCGTAAATTGGGGTTGATTATAGTCGATGAAGAACAGGATGAAGCCTATAAAGAAGAAAAAACTCTTTGCTATGATGCGAGGTGGGTAGGGGAAAAAAGATCTGAAATAGAAAAGGCCCGGCTAATTTTAACTTCAAAGACTCCTTCAGTAAAATCTTATCATAGGGCGTGTGAAAAAGAAATAAATCTTATTCAGATTCCGGGCGGGGAAAAGAAAAAAGAGGTTTCGGAAATTACTCTGGTGGATATGAAAAGAGAAAAAGGATGGATGTTTTCCCGTTATCTTTTAAACCGTATAGAAGAAAGGTTAAGTAAAGGAGAAAAGACAGTAATATTTATTAACCGCAGGGGTTTTTCCTCATCTGCAGTATGCAGATCCTGCGGCGAGTCACTTAAATGCCCCTCCTGCAACATTAATCTTTCAATGCATAGCAATGAAAAAAAACTTAAGTGTCATATTTGCGGTTATAATATAGAGCCGCCAAAAAAGTGCCCTTCCTGCCAGGGAGGTATTCTTACATATAAGGGGTTTGGTACCGAAAGAGCAGAGAAAGCACTTAATAAAATTTTTCCGGATGCCAGGACTCTGCGTATGGACGCCGATACGGCAGGCAGAAAAAGGTCATTCAAGCGTATTTATAAAAAATTTTCATCCGGAAAAATTGATATTCTGGTGGGTACTTCCCTAATTACCGGCGGCAGGGAATTTCCCGAATCGGAACTGGTTGGAGTTCTTGATGCCGACACTCTTCTTTTTTTTCCTGATTTTCGCGGGGCGGAAAAAAATTATCTTCGCCTTAGACAGATTTCAGAACGGGCCGGCCTTAATGGCAGGGGAGGGGAGGTTGTTATACAAAGCTTTAATCCGTCCCATTACAGCCTTAAGCTGCAGCTGGACAGGGATTACAAAAAGTTTTACCTAGAAGAAATAAAAATAAGAGAAAGCATGGGTTTCCCCCCCTGCAGAGCAGTTGTAAATATAATCTGCTCCCATAAAAATAGCGCACGGGCGGAAAAGACTGCTTTTTATGTGAAAGAGTACATAGAAAAAAATATAAAAGAGTCAGAAGTTCTGGGTCCTGCACCTGCTCCATCATATAAGATAAGAGGTTCTTACAGGTGGCAGGTACTTATAAAACACGGAGTCAGAAAAAAGATTTCAAACTATTTAATGAAAATGAAAATCAACCGTCCGGTAAAAGCTGTGAAGATAAAGATTGACAGAGACCCAGCCAGCATGCTTTAATAATAAATGTAAAGGAATTAAAAATATAATGGATATAAAATTATACCCTCATCCTGTATTAAGAAAAAACGCCGGTTTAGCTGAAAAAAAAGATGTTGATAATCTTTATCCCCGGCTGATAGCTGCAATGGTTAATAACGGAGGTATAGGTCTGGCATGCAATCAGG